>DAOUDJ010000121.1:0-5497 GCA_034430795.1 Anaerolineales bacterium
GCCTGCTCAATCGCACGCATTTGCTCAACCGTGACAACTTTCTTCAATGGACTGCCTCCTTCCTTTATGTGTGCAAGGAATGCTCTTCAGACAGACTATCCAGCCCTAGCTCCCGCAGCTTATTCGCCGCTGGAATTCCTGTATCTGAATCCCATCCCCGTTCCTCATAGTAGGCAAGTAACATCTCTTCAAAGGGGGGTATATAACCAGCAGCGCCACCCTCTGCAAGCGGAATTTTAAAGCGCGCTGGCAATGAGTCTTCTAATCCAGCAGGGCTGAGGCGGAGGTTGATCATCCTTTTGAGATTCCAGGATCGCTCACCGAGAAGGAGTAAATCGTTAAGGGTGTATTCGTATCCAGTCGCAAACTGGATCAACTTGCGAGTGTCGCTTGGAGGTACGTTTGCGAAGATGCACATCACGAGAGCGTTGATGACGGATGTCCAATTCTGGTGACGGATGATGTTCGCTACCTTCTCCGCTCCCGCTTGGCGTTTGAATAACTCCACGCCGATCTCCTCAATCGTCTGCCCGATATCTACCAAGTAGTATGGTCCTTGATTATGGCAAGCCCCTCGAGGAGAGGTGGCATAAACAAGCGATATTCCTGAAGCCCCCCGTGGGTCATGATAAGGTACTTCCAACCCATTCACTTCTGCCGCAGACATTGGCGAGTCAAAATGCTCCCCTAGCGCCCTCGCCCCTTTGGCTATGATCGCCCCCAAACCTTCACGAAGTACAGTTTGATGGACTAGTTTCTCGACAACAGCGTGATCCCCCCACAGGAATTCATCGCCTCCGGTGTCCTTTGAAGTAATAAAACCTTCCTCGAATAAATAAAATATCAATCCGATTGTGTTCGAGAGCGAGATCGTATCCATTCCGTAGCGATCACAGATATCCCCCATTCTCGTTATAAACGATAAATCCGTAATCCCGATATTCGGCCCGAAACCGACTGTCGTCTCAAACTCAGGTCCCTTGCGTTCTATGCCGTCCATCAATTTGACTTTTCTTCCACACGCGATCACACAACCATGACAAGCGCTGATTCCACTTAAAATGGTCCCCGCCATCTCTGATCCGGATATATTTTCGGTACCGTCCAATGCACCTGATGAAAAGTATTTCTTAGGCATTAAGCCAAAATAATCGAATAAATCGCTGAAGCTTGAGGTCCCAAAGTCTCGAAATCCAACACTTACGAGATCATCCTTGAGCTCTCTGTTCACTCGTGCCCTAATAGCTGCATATTCACTAGGATTATCAAGATGGATCGAACCTCGACCACGCACGGCTATTGCCTTCAAGTTCTTCGAACCCATTACGGCGCCCAATCCCGTTCTGCCCGCTACTCGTCCATGATCGCAGAGTATCAGGGCAAAGGGGATTTGCTGTTCCCCAGCGAGACCAATACACGCCACTCGAGTTCCCGGTTGACCTAGCTCTTCCTTGATTATTTCCTGTGTTTGGTACGTATCGGCCGCGCCCCATAGATGGCCAGCAGAACGAAGCTCTACCTGGCTATCCTGGATATTTAAGTAAACTGGGGTTGCGGATCGGCCGCGAACGATCAAGACATCAACTCCTGCTTTACGCAGCTCTGTTCCGAAGAAACCACCAATATTGGATTCGGCCCAGATCCCCGTCGAGGGTGACTTCCCGCAAATCACGGAGCGTGCCACAGCGGGCCCACTCGTTCCCGTCAGTGGACCGGTCAGGAAAGCAAGAGGGGCTTCAGGACTCAGTGGATCGAGGTCTGGGGACAACTCATGGTATAGCAAATACGCACCTAGACCAGTCCCTCCGAGATACGTTCGCATAACGTCCTTTTTGATAATCCCAACAGTATTTGAGCCCGTTGAGAGATCAATCGTCAAGGAACGGAATTGGAATTCGCTCATTGCTGGGATATGTTTTCCATTTGTCTTTGACGAAATCGTAGATACATTAGCTGCACTTCATTCCCGCAGACTCACATCTTCCAGAAGACCTAATTCTTTTCTGGGATCCTGCTCATCGCGTACTCTGCCATCGCGGTTATCGTTAAGGTCGGGTTAAGCCCCGGGTTAGCCTGAATGATTGAGCCATCGATGATGTACAAGCCAGGGTAGTTAAACACTTCAAGCTCTTTATTTACCACACCTTCCGTGTCGTTGTTTCCCATAAGACACCCCCCAAGAATATGTGCGGTCATCGAAGCGTTCAGCGCGCCTTCAACAATATTCCCCATTGGCAGACCATCAATCTCCGCAGCCATCGCTCTGACTACCCGATGCCCTATTGGAATTTCTGCAGGCACCTGCTTCTCCGTCCCTCGACCTGATGTCAATCCTAAACGGAAGAATGTCTGCAGGCTACGGCCCAGTTTCACACGCATGAGATTGTCCTCGGTTTGCATGATGAGGACTCCAAAAGTGCGCCGCCCCCAGGATGGATCGAACTTCGATTTAATAAAGGACCAGGGATGGCGGAAAATGGTGAGCAGAAGCAGCCACAATCGGTGGGCAACGCCAGCCTCACCAGCGTCGGTCATTGGCGTACCCAAAAGACGATACATAAACGACGAGCCTTCCGGATATCGAAAAGGCTCGATATGGGTAACGTCATCAGCATGGAAAACTGTGCTAATCGCAATTCCTTCCGTATGGTTGCTTGCCTTATCCAGATCGGTAACGCCCAGAAGCGCTTCGCTATTTGTCCGCACATTTTCTCCGAGTCTAGCGGACAACTCGGGGAGCGTACGAGATACATCTCGGCATCGCAGGAGCAGGTTCAACGTGCCGATCACACCCGCGGCGACGACCACGTTGGTGGCATAGACTTCAGCGTTCCCGGACCGGATTGCATGCCTAGGATTGTGGTATCGAATTCGATACCGGGCGCCATCTTCGACACCGTCGTTCACCTTACTTATCTCAGTGACCTGGGCTTCAGGTCTAATCTCGACTCCAAGTTTTTCAGCGAAATACAGATAGTTCTTCGGTAAAGTATTTTTTGCGTTTTCCCTGCAACCGATCATACAGCCACCACAATAGGTGCATCCTGACCGTCGAGGGCCCTCGCCATTAAAGAAAGGATCATCAACCTCAACACCCTGTGTGCCAAAATAAATCCCGACGGGAAGGTTTCTGAATGTGCTCCCCCTGCCCATTTTCTCTGCTACCGATCTCATAATCTTGTCCGCTTCAGTAATGCTTGGGCTGAGCGTGCTTCCTAACATTCGCTTGGCCGTCTCGAAATGAGGGGCGAGGGTAGATTTCCAATCATTGAGGCCAGCCCAATTGCCAATCTCATACATTTTCTCGTCCGGGTCAACGAGCACATTCGCATATCCCAGGCTTCCCCCTCCCACCCCGCTCCATCGCAGCGCCATCACATCTCGCAAAAGTGTAATCTCCATAATTCCAAAAAACCTAAGCGCGGGCATCCAAAGGAATTTCCATAACAGCCAATTGTTCTTCGGGAAATCATCATCCTCGTAGCGCAACCCACGTTCAAGTACGAGGACTCGATATCCCTTTTCGGCCAAGCGCAATGCAGAAACACTCCCCCCAAATCCCGAGCCGATAATGACAAAATCGTAGATGTTTTTGTAGGGATGAAGTTCTGATGTCATGAATAAACCTGATTTCCTACAAGAATAGCCGGGGGCGCGTCACAATTTGCGCGCGAGTTCTAAACAGGTATTTCGCGATTAATCCAACCACAACGTGTCGATTAGGATGATTTCATTCGAATATTCAACGGGAGCCCGCTCTAGAGTACCTGGCGGAAAACACTCTACGATTGATTCCATACTTTCTGCTTTCCACTGACAATAAAATTTCCCCGCGGCCGGATCGAAGAAAGAATGAATCCACTCAACGTCTCCATGGGCGTTTTTTCTAATTTCGCGCCACTGAGCAATCCAATCATCCTGTGATTCTGGATACATTTCCACTTTATGTACGAGAAGGTAGTAAGGCATTGTTGACCTCCAGGCCATCATAACGAAATGTTAAGGTTTACTCTTTTATCGGAACCTTTTGACAGCAGCGTACGAAATCTAACACTGTAGGCACATTGCGCAGCATGTATGCCATATTCCCCTGAACTCGCAGACGGCGCGTCATCATCGCTTGGATTGGGTCCAGCCGACCGGTAAATAATTGCTCGATATGGTCTATTCGCGCCCGTAGTGTGAATGCGGCGTCCGGTAAATCTTCTTTCTCCATATCGATGAACCGGGCGCTGCGACATTTTCCATGCCACAGATCGAGATACACAGCCGCAGGAAGATCTTGTCGCCCATCACCATCTTCCGGATCAATCACTACCGTCATATCCCCTTCCCAATTCTTCGCCACCTCAGCATAACGCTCGTCTGAATTGAGAACCTCGGTTAAAACCTGCAGCCATTCTTCGCTGGGAAATGGATACGCCATCTTATTCCCTCCAGAAAGGATGAATGAATTATGCGCTATAAGGTGAGTGTCTGTCAACGCGTCACGTTGACATCACGCTCCGTGCTCGGTTACACTCTCAAGCCTAGGCAAGCGGAGGGCGGCATGATTTACCGGAGAGAAACCCTCGAAGATCTGGAAGATAAACAACTGGCGCCGTATGGCTTTCGCAGCCGCGATTCCAAAGGGCGCGAATATCCCGATCCAGAGCACGAATACCGCACTGCCTTCCAGCGCGACCGTGACCGCATCGTACACACAACTTCCTTCCGGCGCCTTGAATATAAGACTCAGGTCTTTGTAATCACAGAAGGCGACTATTACAGGACGCGACTGACACACACGCTGGAGGTTGCACAGATCGGCAGGACAATTGCCCGTGCGCTTGGCGCCAATGAAGACCTTGTCGAGGCGATCTGTCTGGCCCACGACCTCGGTCACACGCCCTTTGGCCATGCGGGCGAACATGCTCTCTCCGAATTGATGAGTGACCACGGCGGCTTTGATCATAATCGCCAATCACTTCGCATTGTGACGACACTTGAAAAAAGGTTTCCTCATTTCCCCGGTCTGAATCTCACGTACGAGGTGCGCGAGGGGATGGTCAAACACGAAACAGAATACGATATCTCAGACGCGCAAGGGTATAACCCTGAGAAACGCGGCAATTTGGAAGCACAGATTGCTAATGTGGCTGATGAAACAGCATACACCGCACATGATCTAGACGATGGTCTTCGTTCTGGCCTGCTCAAAATAAATCAACTTCAAGAATTAACGCTCTGGCAGAAACTAAAGGAGATTGTCGGCTGGGACGCTGTGGAGCTAGACGACATTACTCGGCATCAAATCATCCGTCGCTTGATCGGTATTGAGATCTCAGATGTGTTAGAGTCGACTGTACATGCCCTGGAAACAAGCGGTGTTCAATCCGTGGATGAGCTTCAGCGCTTTAAAGATAGCGTCGTCATCCATTCTGAATCATTCATCAAGATGAACCATGAGTTGAAAGATTTCTTGTTCGCAAATATGTACCGCCACTTTCGTGTTTAC
>DAOUDJ010000122.1:0-46752 GCA_034430795.1 Anaerolineales bacterium
GATTTTCCCGATTCGGCCGGGAACTGCGCAGCCTGCCATACACCGGCAGCGGCGATTAATGAACCCTACAACACCGATCCCAACGCAGTTTCAGGGGTCGAGGCCGAGGGCTTGCCCTGCGATTTCTGCCACAAGATCTGGGATGTGAAGCTCGATCCAAGCACCGGTCTTCCCTATCCGAACACGCCCGGCGTGCTATCGTATGAATTCCGTCGTCCCTTCGAGGACCATCAGTTCTTCGCCGGACCCTTCGATGACGTCGCGCCAGGGGAGGACACGTATTCAGCGATCCAAACCGAGAGCGCCTTCTGCGCTCCTTGCCACTTCGCCGTTTTCTGGGACACGACCATGTATAACTCCAATGGCGAATGGCTTACAAGTTCCTATAGCGAGCCGGAAACAGGCCAGACGTGCCAGGATTGTCACATGCCACAGTTGGGTGCCACGCAGTTTGCCACCGATGACGCGGGCGGGCTGACTCGCGATCCAATCACGATCTTCTCCCATCGCATGCCTGGCGCCTTAGATCAGGATTTTCTCTCGAATGCGCCGGAGATGCGGGTAGAAACAGAACATGGTGATGGGTACTTACAGGTAGCCGTAAGTCTCTTCAACGACAACACTGGCCACAAGATCCCCACCGACAGCCCCCTGCGCCATATGCTGCTTGTTGTCGAAGCTCTGGATGAAGATGGAAATCTGCTAACGCTTGAAAATGGCTCCACCTTACCCCCTTGGGCTGGCGAAGGTGAACCCGACAAGGGTTACTATGCAGGGCTCCCCGGAAAGGGCTACGCGTTGATCCTGCAAGAATTGTGGACGGAGATCTCACCCAGCGGGGCATACTGGAACCCCACGCGAGTCGTTGAGGACACCCACCTTGAGCCCTTCGAGGAGGATTTCAGTATTTACCGCTTCATCGTGCCTGAAGGCGGTGCCATGCATGTCCACGTGAAGCTGCTCCTGCGCCGAGCCTTTATCGAGATGATGGATCAAAAAGGTTGGACCGATCCTGACATTATCATGGCTGAATGGGGTAGAGAATTAATCCTGGAGCAGTAGTCTCACCTTGTTCATCATGTTGTCTCCCAGGTTAATCCATGAAAGCTACGTTGGCTGAGCGCTAGATCCGTTCGGTCCATAGAGCGTTGCTGAAGCGTTCGCCTTGCAGTTCTTCGGCTAACGTGAGCTCACCAGGGGAGGGATCTCCAGACTCAAGTTGCAAATCCAGCGCCTGACGAAACCCTTCGCTCATCGCCTCCGCGGCCATCTCCCAGGATAAAGGTTTACCCAGCAGGTCTGCTACGGTCGCAGCTCGGTTTCGAAGAGCATCCGCGGCTGCGGTGCGGCCCTCCTGATCATCGAATCGCAGGACTTCACATATGCGCGTGATGTCGCCCTTCAAAGGGAGGGTCCCGTGCTGGAGGATGCCGAAGCGTCGCCGAACCTGCGCGCTGCCGAGCAATTTCCTTTGCTTGACTGTGATCTCATAGGCGCTAGGCGCTTGGAAGCAAACCGGGTTACCCCGCTCCTCCTCTGTAAGTTGTTTTTCGGGCTCTATCTCCACGAACATGCCCATCTGCTGCAATCCGGCGACGAGACCTGCGCTTAGATGGCGGTAACTGTCGAGAACGCCGCCGGCGAGGTGGGGGTTGTCAATGGGCGCGATCACGGCATAGGTGAGTTCGTCTGTGTGAAGGATAGCCCGCCCCCCTGTGGAGCGGCGAACGAGATCCCATCGTTTCGTGTGCAGCCGCTTCAAGTCAACATCACGAACAGGTTGTGCAACACCGAGTGAAATGCAAGGGGGGTCCCAGGCGTAAAACCGCAGGGTTGGGCGTGATTCGCCGCGGCCCACGGCTTCGAGGATGGCTTCGTCAAGAGCCATGTTCCAGCTGCCTCTAGCTGGGGGAGATTGTATGAGTCGCCAGTCATTGGGGTGAATTTCATTCATGCTGCTTATTATAGCCTCACTACATCACATGTTTGCATGGATGTGAACGGCGGCGACGATCTGATCCTCTGTGTGTACCTTACAGGCGATGGATGGCGAGATTCTACCTAACCACGCGGCAGAGCCTTTGAAACTGCGCCTGCCAAAGAGTCATTAGGATCTTATGTTAGACTCAATCGGTATGCACCTGTGTGGAGATCCAACCCGCACACTGGGGCTCTGAAAACCTCTCGAGAAATGACATGGTTCCACTGAAACGACTTGGTGCGAAGCAACTAACCTGTCATCCTACCCTAAGATGGATGACGGTCTGTGTCGCGTTATGCCTGGCATTAATTGGGCTGTCGGCATGTCAATCGGGTCCTGATGGATCAAACATTCCAACGGTGACGCCTGATAGGTTCATGCCCACAGCGGCGTCGACCGCAACGCAGACATCAGAGCCCACGCCTGTGACCATCGGTGAGATCATTATCTGGCTGGACTGGGAACCCGAGGAGATGCAGGCTCTCCAGGAGATCATCCAGTCGTTCTTGAGCGATAAACCGACGGTCGAATTTTCACTCTCGTATTATCCGACAGACGAATTAATGAGCGCATTCGAAGAGGCAAGCCGCGCGGGTACGCCTCCGACGATTCTCTTCGGACCCTCACTCTGGGGGCCGCGTCTCTTTGAAGGTGAGATGATCCTGGATGCCTCTTCGATGGTTAACGCCGAACTCGAACGAAGGATCCATCCGACGGCATGGACTCAGGTAACTTACGACAGCCACATCCTCGGACTCCCGCTCGAATTTCAAGGCGTGGTCCTCTTCCGGAACCGCTCAAGAGCAGCGGAGGCGCCGCGGACGGTTGAATTTTGGATCGAGGAGGGGCTCGTCCAGCGCGAGAAAGATCAGACGGCGATCGTGCTGGATTTAGGGTTTGGCTTCTCCGCGCCCCAGCTTTCGATTTGTGATGGGTCGTTCATCGGGCCACAAGCTGAAATCGCCTTCGACTTGCCGCAGGCGATTTGCTGGCTGGAAGTGGTGCGTGATCTTCGAGCAATCGGGCCTGCTGTCATGAATTCGGATGAGGATCTCTCGAGATTTTTAGCCGGCGAGTCAGCCTGGCTCATTGAAGAAACGTCACGCATCCGTGAACTTGCGCATGCGATTGGAGTCACGAACCTGAAAGTTGATCCCTGGCCGCTCTATGAACCTGCTGATCGACCCCTGCAGAGCCTGGTCTGGACTGAAAATATCTACTTGTCGAGGGGGATACAACCGCAGAATCTCGAAGTGACATGGGTTTTTGTGGAGTACCTGTACAGCGCCGAGGCGCAGGCTCGACTTAGCGACTTTCAAGGAGCTGCTCACATACCGGTCGATACGACGGTTGAAATCATCGATTCAAACATGGTTGAAATGGCAGCGATGCTGCGTTCCGGGGTCCCGCTTCCGCTGTGGATCGATTTGGAAAACCACATCAAGCCGATTGAGGGTGCTGTCGACGATGTTATATTCCAGGGGGTTGAACCTGCCGTGGCTGCGCAGTTTCTTATCGATCGAATGGAGCAAGTTCAGATACCGGACGAGGGATAATATCGCTGGTTTTGTTCAGGCTATCTTCAAATCCCATCTTGAGTGAGCCGTGAAACGACGAAGGCATGACAGGTTGCAGGGATCTGTCATGCTGAACCCATTCGGCTTCGCTTCCACTCCCTTCGGTCGGGGGCTTCGCAGGCTAAACTCCGTGAAGCATCTCGTTCTTTGATCTGAAATGTTTTTCTGACTAAAAATGAGATTCTTCGTCGCTCTGCTTCTCGGAATGACATTTAGAGGGTACCTGTCATTTCGACAGAGCCGTGAAACGGCGACCGAGAAATCCCTATGATATGGTTCGTGAGGGCTCCATGCGTGGAAACAGTTGGATTCCCCATTCCATAGATCCTTGATCTATATGTCGGGTCATCTCAGGGATTTCTCACCCCGGTGAACTTCCCACTCCCTTCGATCGGGGACATTGCCCCCCAAAATTCGGGGGACTTCGCTGGGCAGGAACCCCTTTCAGGGGTTCGAGCGCATCAGGTATACCCCGTTGTATAATCCGAACAGATATTGACGCATAATGTTTTAAGATCTGGATAAACATCTCGGAAGGAAATCCAGCCAATGCATCTCGTTTGTACGCACGAGCAGGCCGACTTCGACGCTGTTGCCAGCTTACTCGGCGTCCATTTATTGGACCCGGAGGCGATGCCCGTCCTGCCCAGGCGGGTAAACCGCAATGTCCGGGCGTTTGTCACGCTATATGGTGACCATCTACCGTTCGTGGAGTTCGGCGAATTGCCGCGCAGCCGCGTCGCGCGGCTTACCGTCGTCGATACGCAATCATCGCCATCGATCAAGGGTGTACGTGCGGATACCAAAGTTCACCTGATCGATCATCATCCACTCGGTGACGGCCTGGACCCCTCCTGGTCGACCCACATTGAGGATGTGGGTGCGACGGCGACATTACTCGTGGAGGAGATACAGGAGGCGGGCAGGAATCTATCACCCGTCCAGGCAACCCTGCTGTTGCTCGGTATTTACGAGGACACCGGCAGCCTCTCTTATGCGGGCACAACACCACGGGATGTGCGTGCCAGCGCCTGGCTGTTGGAGCGGGGCGCGGATCTCAATCTGGTTGGAGACTTCTTGAACCATCCGTTATCGAATGGGCAGCGCGATCTCTATGACCGTCTGCTGGAAAACATCGAGACCCATGAGTATCACGGCCTCTCGATCATTTTAGCTTGTGGCGAAGCGCGCGGTTTAGATGAGGAGATTTCAACTCTCGCCCACAAGCTCAGGGATGTATTTGATCCTGATGGCTTATTTGTCTTGGTGGAATTGAATGGAAGCGTTCAACTTGTAGCTCGCTCGACGACGGACGAGTTGGATGTCGGAGCAGTCGCAGAGCATTTCGGCGGCGGCGGGCATGCCCGGGCAGCCGCGGCGTTGATCCGCGAACGGAGTAGCGAACAAGTGCGTGATGCGCTCATCGAGTTTCTCGCCTCCTTCATCGAGCCCGCACTCACAGTCGGGGAGATCATGTCCCGCGATCCTCAACTGCTCAGCCCGGATGTGAAAATCTCAGATGTGGGTGAACGGATGCAGCGATTTGGTCATGAGGGCTACCCGATCGTGGAGAGCGGGCGGGTGTGCGGTTTACTCACCCGCCGGGCGGTTGACAGGGCGCTCTCACATGGCATGGGCAGCCAACCGGTCTCGCGTATTATGGAAGCCGGCGACCTTGTGGTGCGAACGGACGACTCGGTTAATCACTTGCAGAAAGTGATGATCGAGCACGGCTGGGGTCAGGTTCCGGTCGCCGATCCGGACTCAGCCGAGATCGTCGGGATCGTCACCCGAACTGATCTTTTGAGCTCCCTGGGGACGGGGTTGGAAAGAGAATACAAGCCCAGCCTGGCAGGTGAGTTGGAAGAGATGCTTCCCGGGCCGCGGTTGGCGCTGCTCCGGCTCGTCGCCCGTGAGGCGGAAGAACGAGGTGACGCGCTCTTCATCGTGGGCGGTTTCGTCCGTGATCTGATTCTCAGCGCCCCGAGTGTGGATTATGATCTCGTTGTAGAGGGGGATGCGATAGGTCTGGCGCGGAGTCTGGCTGCAGCATATGGTGGTCGCGAGAGCAGCCATCAACGATTTGGAACGGCGAAATGGCAGCTTGACCCAGGGAATAAGCAGCTTTGTGCGGCGCTCGAAAGTGAATCGCTCGAGTTCAATATGCTTCCCAAATATTTAGACTTCGTTAGCGCCCGTACTGAGTTTTACACTCATCCGACCGCGTTGCCCTCGGTCCAGCGCGGAAGTATCAAGCTCGACTTGCATCGTCGCGATTTCACGATTAACACCCTCGCGCTGCGGCTGGATGGTCGTTATTACGGTCAATTGCTCGATCATTGGGGTGGTGGCCGGGATTTACGGAATGAAAAGATCCGCGTCCTGCATTCCCTGAGCTTCATAGATGACCCAACGCGCATTTTGCGGGCTGTCCGACTGGAGCAGAGATTCAATTTCCAGATTGAAGATCGCACATTAGAGCTGCTGAACGAAGCGATTTCGTTGTTGGATCGTGTGAGCGGTGAACGTATACGCAGCGAGTTCGATACGATTTTCAATGAACCCAAATTCGCCTTGATCATGGCACGGCTTCAAGCGCTAGGCTTGCTCGAAGCGATACACCCAGCATTAGGGTGGGATCAATGGCTTGAAGCGCGCATTGAAGCGATTAAACACTTCGAGCCCCCTGATTCATGGCGTCTTAAGGAGCCTCCTGAACGAGATTTTCTTCACTACGCCGTGTGGCTTTTCCGCTTGACTGCCCAGGAGGCCGAGGGGGTTGGGCACCGGCTGCGGTTTCCCGCCGCGGTTCTGCGCGATATTCTACAAACCGTTGGGCTCAACAGCTTCATGCAATCTCTGGAGGGGACAACTGCGCCGAGCACGGTCGTCGCTAGATTGGATGAGGTACAAGAGCGTGCGCTCATCGCCTCCTGCATGGCGTTGAATGATCTGCCGGTGGTCTGTGAAATCCTTGAAAAATATCTCGGGAAATGGCGCTTTATCCAACCAGAAGCAGATGGGGAGACATTACGTGCCATGGGATTACCGCAGGGACCGATCTACGGTGAGATCCTGTGGAAGTTGCGAGCCGCCTGGATCGATGGAGAAATCCGGGATGGAGTCCAGGAAAAAACGCATTTGGAGACCATGGTGAAGAAAGCCCTCGCGAGTGGTTGATCGAACCGCGGTTCAGATTCGGCATGCGACGGATGCTGATTTATTAGCGCTTGAATGGGATGGGGAGTATACACACTATCGTCGTATGTATCGGCATGCGATGCAGGATTCCAAACGCGGAAATCGGGTTTTGCTCGTAGCAGAGATTGAGGGCGAAATCATCGGTCAAATCTTTATCTACTTTCGTCCATCGTGGAGTCGTCACTTTCCTAACGAACAGGCTGGCTACCTTCATTCCTTCCGAGTAAAAACACAATTCAGGAAGCTGGGGATCGGCACCTCGTTGGTCCGTCACGCAGAGTCGATTCTCATCGAGCGCGCGTATCAACGTTCTATCATCTCAGTGGCAAAAGACAATCACGACGCTGTGCGGCTCTATGCAAGTTTGGGTTATTCGATCTTCACCGAGGATCCTGGCCAATGGTCATACGTCGACCATCGCGGTCGGATACAGCAGGTAGAAGAGCCTGTACATTTGATGCAAAAACGCCTTACCTTGGAATAATTATTGACAGTCGGGCTGGCATGATTCTTGAACCGGATGAGGTGCGTTTTTTTATACGGCAGCATCGAAGATGCGCCTTATCTGGGAATAGGATAGATTTTCGTGTTTTGCTTAGCCTTAATGCTTCGGTTTACATAAGAAAGACTCAGCCGTAGATCCCGGATGGGCCTGAAGAGTGAGCCTTAATCCAAAGTACTGAAATTGATGCGTGGCATCCGTCCCTATGTCAAACCTTGAGTTATTTTCACTGAAAGCTCGGCATATTTCAGCAGCCTTACTTTTTGTTACTTTTCTAGCAGGTTGCAGCATCTCCCCAACCCCCACATCTACGACTCGTTTGATAGAACCGTGGCTGGGACTGCTGCCGGCTTCACAAGATGAAAACGAGCCATCTCTGTTGAGTCGAGGGGAGAATCAGGGCACGCCATCTCTGCCAATTGCGGTCATCGGTACTCCCACCCCCGATCCGTTTCGTGAGCATCCGCAACTTCGAACTGAGGCGGAGAATTACATTGTCCAACCCGGTGATTCGCTCAATTCGATAGCGATCCACTTTAGTGTATCCGCGAACCAGATCGCACGGGCGAATGCGATTTACAACCCAGATATGTTGAGTGTATGGCAGGCGCTGTATATCCCCGCGCCGGAGCCGCAGCAGCCGGGACCGGCCCACAAGATACTCCCCGATTCCGAATTGGTATTTGGTCCTGCGAATAGATACGTGGATATCTACTCCGTGGTGGACCATTGGTATGGATACTTGCGGGGCTATATGGAGGAAGTAGAGGGTGTGGAAATGAGCGGTGCGGGCATTATCCAGTTGGTTGCTCGGCGCTATTCGGTAAACCCGCTTCTATTGTTAGGCCTCCTGGAATATCAAGGCGGGTGGCTTACCCAGCTCGAACCGCCTCCGCAGAGTCGGTTTTACCCAATGGGATATGCCGCCTATGGCTGGGAGGGTCTCTTCCCGCAACTTTCATGGGCGGCCGATCAGCTAAACCTTGGCTTTTACCGTTGGAGAGCGGACTGGTTGGGTCCTTTTCTACTGACGGACGGCCATGTGATCAACCCCGGCTTGGGGATCAATGCCGGCACGGCAGGCGTCCAGCAGCTCTTCTCCCAACTTTACCCAGCGGAGGTATGGAGGCAGGTCGTGGGTGAAGCGGGGTTTGCCCTGACTTATGCTAACCTCTTCGGGGGTCCATTCGAACGGGGTGTTGAACCACTCCAGCCCGCGGATTTGAAGCAGCCGATCTTGCAGCTTCCGATTGAAGAAGGATCCGTCTGGTCGTTCACCGGCGGACCGCATAGCGCCTGGGGGGAGTACGCGGGATGGGCGGCGCTTGACTTCGCCCCGCCCGGAAACGCGTTCGGCTGCATCGTTCCCGACGAATGGGTTGTCGCGGCCGCCGAGGGGTTGGTTGTGCGTGTGGAAAATGGGGAGGTATTACTCGACCTGGACGGAGATGGTTATGAGCAGACGGGGTGGGTTTTGCTATATATGCATATTGAATCGCGCCATCGGGTGGAAGCTGGAACGTATCTGCAAGCTGGAGATTTGATCGGGCATGCTTCGTGTGAGGGCGGAGTAGCCACTGGCACTCATCTCCATTTTGCCCGGAAGTATAATGGCGAGTGGATTCCTGCCGATGGTCCGATCCCGTTTGAGATGGATGGCTGGGTATCGTCCGGCGCAGGGTGGCCTTATGATGGGTATCTTAGCCGGGGTTCTGTCGTCTTAGAAGCGTGTGCATGTCGCGATGAATTCAATCAAATTTCGCGTTGAGGGTAATTCCAAAACAAGATGGGCTGCCAGCCGGAGTGGCATTTGGCTGCCTCTCGCCGCGCTGATCCTGGCAACGCTTGCGTGTTCGCGAGCAGATGTTCCCCCGCCAGGGGGGATTGGCTCGGGAGGGCTGCCCTCTCCGGTGTCCCAAGCTTCGCCATCAACGGAGCCCACGGAAATTATCCTCCCGCTAATCCCTTCAGCTACGGATACCCCGGCGCGTCCTGAGCCGATTGCCTCCCCAACCTTCCCGGCTACGCCGACCACAATCAGTTTGGATGAACCGGAGTTGCTGCTCTATGAGGCCCAACCCGGTGATAGCATACATTCGGTTGCTGTGCGTTTTGGTGTTTTGCCCGAGGAGGTCGAATCTCCGGACCCTCTCCCCGTCAATCCAGGCATGATTGATCCTGGGCAGTTGCTGCTGATTCCCCGGCGGCTGATTAATATCGGACCCGATGAGCGTCTGATCCCCGACAGCGAACTCATCTTCTCCCCACACGCTTCAGATTTTAACACTGTGGAGTTTGCAGCAGCCCAGGGCGGCTATCTGCAGAATTATCGCCAGATCGTCGGCACACGATGGCTTTCAGGCGCTGAAGTCGTGGAGCGAGTGGCGCTCAACAATTCCATCAACCCTCGTTTGCTTCTGGCGATGGTCGAGCACATCGCCGGCTGGGTAACGGATCCGACGGTTCCTGGTGGCGATGCCTTCAACTATCCGCTGGGTAATGTGGATGACCAAACTCGCGGTTTGTATCGGCAACTCACGTGGTTGGCCAACGAACTCGGGAATGGTTACTATGGCTGGCGGGCGGGGACACTCACAGAAGTACGTTTCTGGAATACTGGCTCGCTAAGATTGGCACCTGACCTGAATGCGGGAACAGTCGCAATCCAGCATTTCTTCTCCATCGGCCATACAAAGCAGGTTTGGGAGGCGGCAATCAGCTCGGAAGGATTCTTGCGGGATTATAAGGATCTATTCGGGGACCCCTGGGCGTATGAGTATCCGTTGTTCGAGCCAGGTGTTGAACAGCCAAACCTTATCCTACCCTTTGAACCCGGCAAGATTTGGGCCTATACGGGCGGACCGCATGGAGCCTGGGAGCGTGAGAGCGCCTGGGCAGCGCTGGATTTCGCCCCCGCTTCAAGTGTCTCTGGGTGTGTGGTGTCGGAGGAATGGGTGGTCGCCGCTGCGCCGGGCATCGTCGTACGCTCCGCAAACGGAGCTGTGGTTCTCGACCTCGATGGAGATGGGCGTGAGCACAGCGGTTGGTCGCTGCTCTATCTGCACGTTGATCACAAGGATCGTGTTCCAGTCGGTAGTCTGCTCGACGAAGGTGACCGAATCGGACACCCATCGTGCGAGGGGGGAATCGCCACGGGGACGCATATCCATCTCGCCCGCATGTATAACGGCGAGTGGATCCTGGCGGATGGTCCCATCCCCTTTAACTTAGACGGATGGGTCGCACGGGCGGGATCCAAGCCCTATCAAGGTGCTCTGGTGAAGGATGGTCGAGAGGTCTTGGCGTGTTCTTGCGCTTCTCAGGAGACACTGATCACGCGATGAATAAGCATCTTTCCCTGATTACGGCGCTGCCGGCCTGCTTGGGATTGCTCATGGGCGCATGTCTTCCAGCTAATCCCGCCGTCAGTACGACGGTGACGCCTGAAGGACCCGTTCCGGTGGTCAGTGCGACACCTCTGCCCACGCGGGGACCGCATGCGCCGGGCCAGATATTTGAGTACCTCGCGCAAAGCGGAGACACCTTGCCAGCGATCGCCGCTCATTTCAACACAACCGAGGATGAAATCCGGGCTGAGAATCCAGATCTCCCCGACGCCATAACTACACTCCCCGCTGGATATCCGCTGCTTGTTCCGGCCTATTACACGCCGCTCACTGGATCGACGTTCCATATTCTCCCTGACAGCGAAATTGTGAACGGTCCATCCGTAGCAGGTTTCGATATACGCTCGGAGGTTCTCCAGCGCTCTGGTTTCCTCACGGATCTGGATACCTTTGCCTATAAACGGCAGCGGGAAGCATGGCAGGTAGTTGAGATCATCGCCCTGAATTACTCGATTAACCCCCGGCTGCTGTTGGCATTGCTTGAGCACCAGAGCCAGGCTTTGAGTATGCCATTTCCGGAAGGGGATGAGCGGATCTACTCTATGGGTGTACAAGACCGCAGCTACCGCGGTTTGTTCTGGCAATTGGTCTGGGCCTCGGAACGCATTAACGATGGATATTACGGCTGGCGAACGGGATCCTTACATGAGATCGAGCTGGCGGATGGGCTAATCGTCCAGCCCGACCCATGGCAGAACGCCGGCACCGTCGCGCTGTTCCAGTTCTTCGCAGGTCTTTATGGGAAAGAAGCGTTCGAGATGGCCGTGAGCCCGGAAGGGTTTTATCAGACTTATTCAGATTTGTGGGGAGAACCCTTTGCTAAAGAAATTGATCTCCTCCCGGCCAGCTTGCAGCAGCCTGAACTTGGGCTGCCTTTTATTCCCAATCGCGTATGGGATTTCACCGGAGGACCGCACCCTGCTTGGGGAACGAGCCTGCCGTTCGGCGCGCTCGATTTCGCCCCACCTTCAGAGGAGAGCGGTTGTGTGAAGTCTGTTGAGTGGTTCACAGCGCCGGCTGATGGCGTGATTGCACGCAGCGCGGAGGCGACTGTGATACTCGATCTCGATGGCGATGGGGACGAGCGCACGGGTTGGGTGGTCTTCTTTTTCCATGTGGCTACCGAAGGAAGAATCGCTGAGGGGGTTGAGGTGAAGGAGGGCGATCTTCTTGGTTTCCCATCCTGCGAGGGCGGGCATTCGACTGGAACGCACATTCATGTTGCCCGTCGCTACAACGGGGAGTGGATCCCCGCCGCAGGACCGTTAGCGTTTGTGCTGGATGGCTGGGTCACTGAGTACAGCGGGATCGCATATGAAGGGACGCTTACAAAAGGGTCTAAGGTCGTCCCGGCCTGTCAGGGATGTGCCCGCGCAGAGAACCAGATCATCTACACGCTCCCTGAGTAGGGGCACGGCACCAGCCGGCCGGCTCCCAGAGTAAACCCACCAAAGAGTGGTTGTCTCCGGGCATGGCGCATCTGTGTATGCGTATTTACCCCCCCATCCTTCGACGCAAGCGTCTGCCGACAGGCTCAAGATTTCTTGCTGTTTTTAAGCGCCCTTTTCCCGGTTTTTGCTGGCGGAGTGGTTTTCTTCTGGGTCTTCCCCCTCGTTGATTTTTTCGGTTTTGATTTTGAGGCTTTCGCTTTCTTGGAGGGTTGAGGCGCAATCGTTGATCGAGGCAGCGATGGTGAGATACGTCGCACCCGGATCTTCCCCTCCAGCTCGAAAATAACCTTGCCAGTAGAGGCACGCACCCGCATGGGTGCATCGCCGAAACGCAGTGAGCGTGGTGCGCCGCGCGAGAAATGTACGACGGCGCGATCTTTGACCTCACCAATCGCCGCCCCTACGATTTTGGCGGCTTCACCGGATTTCCAGGCGAGCACTCCTTTGCCGTGCCGGCCCTGACGCGGGAATTGCTTGAGCGCGCTGCGTTTGGCCTGGCCTCCCTCTGTGATCAAGAACAGCTCCTGATCGGGTCGAATAACCCCCATTCCGACGATCTGCACATCCTTGCCGTCGAGCCGGATCCCGAGGACACCCGCGGCGGAGAGCCCCATCGGGCGGACCTCTTTTTCAGAGAAACGGATGGCCATACACGTATTGCTCACAAGAAGGACGTCTTGTTTCCCTGAAGTCAGCTCCACCCATCCGAGTTCATCGCCGGCACCGACCCGGATCGCTTCGAAAGTTTTCGCCGCGGGGCCGGGTAGAGTTGCGATGCTGGTTTTTTTCACCATGCCGTTGCGTGTCGTGAGGAACATGAAGCCGCCGCCATCAGCCTGACCGATCTTATCGGCGGGGATGGCAATACCGCCGATGAGTGCGGTTTCGAAACCGAATGCAGTTGCGCCAGAGAGTTGCTTCGCCCCAGTAGGATCATCGCTCTCAGGCAGAGTGTGAACGAGAACCGAGGAGGCCTGCCCTTGAGCGTCGAAAAGATAGAGTAAATCGTGCGTGTTGGCGCCGATGACCAACTCAGGCGCGCCCCGCCCTGAGAGACGAGGCAGGCGTGCAGTCGGCGTGCGGTAGATCATGCCGGACGGGGTGACTACCACCCAGGTGTCTTTATCGGGTGTGATATCCGCGGCGGCCAGGACTGCCGTGCGCTTCCCTTGTTTCATCCGGGTGATCATCGTCCGCCGGCGGTCGCTGAAGGTATTTTTGATCCCCGTAAGTTCCTGTGTGATAAGGTTGCGTATCTTCTTCGGGGAGCGCAGGAGGCTCTCCAGGGTTTTGATTTGATTGATGATCTCCTTGTACTCCTTTTCGATGTTCTTGCGTTCGAGGTTGGAGAGCCTGCGCAGCGGCATATTAAGGATCGCCTGCGCCTGGACATCAGATAGTTTCAGGCGCTGCTGGAGGCGCTGGCTCGCTTGGTCGGGATCTCGAGAAGTCCGGATCATCTGGATGACGTCATCTAGATTATTCAAAGCAATCCGTAAGCCGACGAGCAAGTGTTCGCGCGCCTTCGCGCGTGCCAGGTCGTACTCACTTCGGCGTTTGACGACTTCCAGCCGGTGCTCGAGGAAAACCCGCAACGCCTGCTTCAGGCTCAACATACGCGGTTCACCGTCAACTAATGCAAGCATGATCACGCTGAAAGTCGTCTGCATCGGTGTACGGCGATGGAGTTCAGCGACGATCTTCTCAGGGACGCCGGTCTTGGTGAGTTCGAGCACGATGCGCATGCCGTCGCGATCGGATTCGTCGCGCAGGTCAGCCAACCCCTCGAGCCTGCCGCCGCGGACGAGATCTGCGATGCGCTCGATCAGATTGGCTTTATTGACCTGGTAGGGCAGCTCGGTAACGATGATGCGTGAGCGGCCGCGGCCCATATCCTCGACGTGGACGCGGGCTTGCAGCGTGAGTTTGCCGCGTCCGCTGCCGTAGGCGGAGGCTAGTGGATCCACGTCATCATATTTTTGCACGAGGATCCCACCCGTCGGAAAATCGGGTCCGGGGATGAAGTTCATCAGATCTTGGATGCTGACATCATCCAGTTGGGACCAGTTCTCGAGCATATAGATGAGTGCGTTGCAGACCTCGCCCATGTTGTGGGGTGGAATCGAAGTGGACATACCCACGGCGATGCCTGTGGCGCCGTTTACGAGCATATTTGGCACCATCGACGGGAGCACGGTTGGCTCGCGCAGTGATCCGTCGAAGTTATCGACGAAGGCGACGGTGTCCTTTCCGAGATCGGCCATGATCTCGGCCGCCATAGGCGTCAGACGCGCTTCGGTGTAGCGCATGGCAGCGGGAGGATCTCCATCGACCGACCCGAAGTTGCCCTGCCCTTCGATCAACGGATAGCGCATGGAGAAGGGCTGCGCCATGCGCGCCATCGCCTCGTAGACTGCCATGTCACCGTGCGGGTGGAATTTCCCGAGTACCTCACCGACGATGCGCGCCGACTTGCGATGTGGGGAATCAGGCCGAAGCCCCATGGCGTTCATAGCGTGCAGGATGCGCCGGTGGACGGGTTTGAACCCATCGCGTGCATCGGGCAGCGCGCGTGAGATGATTACGCTCATGGCATAATCCAGATAGGACTGCTGCATCTCTTCGTTGATGTCGATCTGCTTAACCAAGCCAACTTCCATACGTCACCTCGAATCCGTTTCAACTGGCGCCGATATGATAAGTGAGCCGTAAGTGGGCGTCAAATCAGATCCGTTTCAATTTCGGGATTCAGTATATGGGTGGTGATGGAAAATGGTCTTCGCCCTCTAATGGGATCTGATCTAAGTTCTTGCTCCTCCCTCCTGCATGTGCTAAAATATGAGCGTACGACTTTTTGAGATAGCGGTGGTTCTGGAAAGTGGGTTTCCCCCACTTTTCTGCGTATACAATAGAATTAGAACAACCACCAAGGAAAGAAGAGAGATGAAGAGTGAGTTTGCACTAGCATTCAATGAAATAATCGAGCGCTTCAGCCTTCCGGCCGAGACGGTGATGGAGGCGCTAGAGGCGGCGATGATCTCCGCCTACCGGCGGTCCGTCAATGCCTCCAGCGCACAAATCGTCGAGGCCAAGATCTTGCCCGAGAGCGGCAGCGTGGAAGTCTTCGTGGAGAAGGAGGCTGTCGAGGAGGTCGAGAACGAGCGGACCGAAGTAACCCTCGAGATTGCCAAGAACTTCAACCCGGAAGCCGAGCTCGGCGACATGGTGATGGTCGAATCCACGCCTAAAGACTTCGGTCGCGTTGCAGCACAGACGGCGAAGCAGGTTATCCTGCAGCGTCTGCGCGAGGCCGAGCGCGAAGCCCAGTACGAAGAGTATGTCGAGCGTGAGGGTGACCTCGTGCACGGTACGGTGCACTCGGTCACACCGCAAGCTGTGACGGTCGGCCTGGGGCGGGCGGAGGCGATCCTGCCACGCAATCAACAAATCCCCGGCGAACATTTCCGTGTGCGTGACCGCATTCGCACCTATGTTCTTGAGGTGCGTAGATCACCGCGTGGGCCGGTGATCGTTGTCTCTCGCACCCACCCGCACATGTTGCGGCGGTTGCTGGAGATGGAGGTTCCGGAGATTAATCAGGGTTTGGTGGAGATTAAAGCGATCGCGCGCGAGGCGGGAAAGCGGGCAAAGGTCGCCGTGGCGGCGCTGCGCGAGGGTGTGGACCCTGTCGGCGCATGCGTCGGTATGCGAGGCGTGCGCATCCAATCCATCGTGCGTGACCTGAGCGATGAAAAGATCGACGTGATTGAGTGGCATCCTGACATCGCCACTTTTGTAGCCAAGGCGCTCGCTCCAGCCCGCGTCTCTGGTGTGTATCTCAGTGAGGAAATTGATCGAGGCAAAACGGCGATTGTCGTCGTGCCGGAGGATCAACTCAGCTTGGCTATCGGCCGCGCCGGTGTGAATGCTCGCCTCGGTGCGAAGCTGACCGGATGGCGTATTGATATCAAGAGCTTACCCGAGACTGCGGTTGAGTCCTTAATGCTTCTCACGAAGGATTCAACTTTCGCTGAAGTAGCTGAAGAGCAAGCGGAGATCATATTGCAGGTCGAGGCGATTCTAACTAAGAAGGAAGAGGGGCGTCCGATAACACCTGAGGAATACCAGACGATGACATCCTTCGTCGACCGGGTACAGAGCGAGATTGAGTCGCGCCGGGACGCCCGCCGGCAGCTCGAACTCGAGAAGTTAGCCGAAGTGCGAGCTTCATTCCCTGAAACTGCTTTCGAAGTTGAACTCGCCGAGGTTGACCTGTCGACGCGGGTGCTTAACCTACTCATCGAGGCGGGTTACAAGTCCGCAGGGCAGGTGCTCGAGAAGTTGGGGGTGGATGAAGATGCTATCCTGGGATTGCAGGGCATCGGACCAAAAGCGATGATAGAGATCGCCGAAACCCTCAATTCTTACTCATATCCTGAGCCAGTTGCCGAGATGGAAGAGGTTGCCGAAGAAGAAGTGGTTGCAGAGGAAGGCGAAGAGGGGCCCGAAACCGTTCTTGAAGTCGAAGAGGCTGTCGAGGCGGAAGTTACCACAGATGTTGAAGCTCCTGATATTGAGGAGGAGGCTGAAACGGAAGTGGAAGAGATTATCACGGATGCCATCGAAGAGTTGACCGAGAAACTCGGGGCGTCAATCACAACCCCCGAGTTCAGCGAGGAAGAATTTAAACAGGATCCCACCATAAGCAAGCAACGCGCCAAGGAAAAATCACGGGTTATGGAGTTTGATCCGGAACTTGGCGAGATAGTCGTGCGCAGGCGCAGGAAGCGCGACGAGGATGCGTGGGATAAAGGGGATTATTAGAAACTATCTATTTCCGGTAGGCGATGCAAAGGCCGATGAATGTCACCACGTAGATCGAGGCGGCGTAGGCATGAACCCCAACGGACGTGTGTTGGCTGCCGGCAGGTCATAACCAAACGGTCCTTGATACGTGTTGTACATGGGCAAGATGGCGTACGAATCGACCTGACAGGAAAAGCTCCCGGGCGAGGAGCCTACGTGCATGATCTACGATCGTGCTGGGAAAAGGCTCTGAAAGGATCCTTGCCCCGATCGTTAAAAGTCGACTTGACGGACGAGGCTCACCAGGAGTTAGAAGCGTACATGAATAGTCTGACAGACGAGCAGAATGGCTGAAGCGAGAGCTTTCGCTGTCCGCGCCGAGCATGGCATGGCCGAACCACAGAATAGCGCGTAATTCCCCCGGCCAACTCGCTCGGTGCTGCCGGAGTGCTCGACCCGGAGGTGCGATATGAGCGAGAATGACGTAAAGATCGTAGAAATCCCCTCAACAGTTACAGTGCGTGACCTGGCTTCAATGATTGAAGTCAGCCCGATCGACATCATTAAGCAGTTGATGGCGAATGGTGTGATGGCGAATATCAACCAGCAAGTCGATTTCGATACAGCGGCGATCGTGATCGGTGAGTTCGGCTTTGAAGCCGAACAACTTGTCGCGGAAGATAAAGATTTAGAAGACGCGGGCGAGCTGCCGCTCTGGCGGCAGTTAATCGAAGAAGAAGATCCTAAAAACTTAAAGGACCGTCCGCCGGTTGTGACGATTCTTGGGCATGTTGACCATGGCAAAACTACGCTACTGGATGCCATCCGCTTGACGAATGTCGCCGAGGGGGAGGCTGGTGGTATAACCCAGCGTATTTCTGCCTACCAAGTTGAACACAATGAGCGGTCAATCACATTTCTGGACACACCTGGACATGCCGCTTTCACGGCAATGCGCGCCCGCGGCGCGCAGGGGGCAGACATCGCAGTGTTGGTTGTCGCCGCGGATGATGGCGTAATGCCCCAGACGCGTGAAGCGCTTGCGCATATACGAGCTGCGCGTGTGCCGATCATCGTCGCCCTTAATAAAATCGACCGCCCCAATTCCAATCCGGATAAGGTCAAACAGGAGTTATCTGATATCGGTCTCATCCCAGATGACTGGGAAGGCGACACGATGGTTGTTCCCGTATCGGCCAAGGAAAAGGAAGGGCTGGAAGACCTGCTTGAAGCGATCACTCTCGTCGCTGATTCTACGGAAATTAAAGCCAACCCCTCAGGGAAAGTCATCGGAACGGTGATTGAAGCCGAGCTGGATAAAGCCAAGGGCGTCCTTGCCACATTCCTGGTTCAAAACGGAACCCTGCGCACCGGAGATGCCATCTTGGTGGGTATATCCTGCGGGAAAATCCGGGCGATGTTCGATTTCCAGGGTGGGCCGATCAAGGTCGCCAGACCTTCGATGCCGGTATCCGTCATGGGACTCTCCGAGGTGCCTCCTGCAGGAGAACTCTTCACCGTCGTTGAGAGCGAGCGCGAGGCGCGCATCATTGTTGAGAAACGAAAGATCGAACAGCGAGAGCGCTCCCGCGGGACTTTAAAAGCACAGTCCCTTGAGCAGCTCTTCGCAGCTTATAAGGCAGGGGAGGTTAAGGAACTGCGGCTTGTCATCAAAGCCGATGTTCAGGGGTCTCTTGAACCTATCGTCACTTCCCTGGAGAAGCTTAGCGCAGGTGAAATCAAAGTGAACATTCTCCATGCCGGCACTGGTAACATCAGTGAAAACGATGTCATGCTTGCCACGGCCTCCCAAGGGATCGTCATCGGGTTTAACGTAACCGCAGATCAAGTGGCAAAGAACTGCGCCGATGTGGAAGGTGTGGATATCCGCGTATACGATATTATCTATCGCCTTACGGAGGACATAGAGCTGGCGCTCAAAGGTATGCTGGAACCTGAGACGCGCAGGGTTGTGCTCGGCCAGGCGCGCGTGCGAGAGGTTTTCCGTATACCCAAGCTTGGTAATATCGCCGGCTGCGTTGTCATAGAAGGGGAGATACGACGCAATGCACGAATGTTGGTGCTGCGCGAGGAGGATGAGCTTTTCAATGGCCCTATCTCCTCCCTCAAGCATGAGAAGGATGACGTTCGGGATGTTCGGGACGGCTTCGAGTGCGGCATTGGCTTGAAGGGTTTCGAGTCCTTCAAAGAGGGCGATATTCTGGAATGCTACACTGAAGAGACCGTTCCCATAACGTGAGGTTGAACGATGGCGACTAAGGCGCGCGCCCGTAAGGTTGCAGAACGCATACGCGAGGAATTAGCCGACATCCTTATACGGGAGGTTGCCGACCCACGCCTGGCTATGATCACGATCATGGATGTGGATGTGGATCGGGAACTGGCATATGCGCAGGTGTTTGTATTTGCCAGCGGAGAGGACGACCGGATGGATGAGGTCCTCGCCGGACTGGAGGGGGCGCACGGTTTTTTGCGCAGCCGACTGGCGGCACGCATACCATTAAGAAGCTTCCCCCAACTCCGCTTCCGTTGGGACGCGTCTCATCCGCGTGGAACGCGCATTGAAGAATTGTTAGACAACCTGAAAGCGGAGCGCGGTGAACAAGCAGGAGACATGAGTGGCGGCGCCGACGATTGAGAAAGCTAAGGCGGCACTTAACGCCGCGCAGCATGTCATCATTCTCTCCCACGAACGGCCAGATGGGGACGCTGTAGGGTCGTTGCTGGCTCTAACGCTGAGTCTGGAACGAGCTGGGAAAAAAACCACACCGGTTCTTTTCGAAGGCGTGCCGTCTCGTTTCCTCTTCCTGCCTGGCGCAGGTAAAGTTACGTCGGATATCCCGAGCGATGGGGATTTGTTGATCTTGGTGGATGCCGCGGATCTCCAGCGGACAGGTTTTCCAGTTAAGACACTGCCGCGGCAACCTGATATCAATATCGACCATCATCCAACGAATACCGATTTCGCAATACTAAACATTGTTAATCATAAAGCCTCCGCCACGACAGAAATCCTCTACGACGTCATCCCACAATTTGGTTTGGAGATCGATATTGAGATCGCCACCAATCTTATGACTGGCCTGATCACAGATACGATCGGCTTTCGCACGGATAGCGTCACACCGAAAACACTGGAGATCGCTTCAGAACTCGTCGGCCTCGGGGCTCCCATGGCGGAGATATACTCGCGGACACTCAATCAACGCAGTTTTGTGAGCGCTCAGTACTGGGGGAAGGGTTTGAACCGTCTCGAGAGGGAGAATGGTATCTTGTGGACGAGCCTCACAATTGAAGACCGCAAGGCTGTGGGATACACAGGCTCAGATGATGCCGATTTGGTGAATCTCCTGGCGACGATCGAGGGGAATCAGGTGGTCTTGATCTTCATTGAACAAATTGGTGGAAAGGTGAAAGTCAGTTGGCGGTCGCGGCTGGGGGTGGATGTGGCAGCGATCGCATTCTCCTTCGGAGGCGGCGGGCATGAACAGGCTGCTGGTGCCACAATAGAAGGAGATATGCAGGAGATTCAAGAGCGAGTCCTGACTGCGACCCGGGGGTCCATCTCACCATCTCCGGAGGAATAAGCATGAAACATTTTGGGCTCATCCTCGTCGATAAACCTACTGGCCCGACCTCGCATAAGATTGTCAGTATTATTCGCAGGGAGACGGGGGTGCGCAAGGTGGGTCATGCAGGAACGCTTGACCCTCGAGCGTCGGGGGTTTTGATCCTCTGTTTGGGAGCGGCAACCCGCCTGAGTGAATATCTCAGCACGGCTTCAAAGCGCTACGAAGCAGTCATCCGCTTCGGCGAGAGCACAAAGACCTACGACGCGGAGGGGGATAGCATTCGTATAACTGGAGCGGTGCCAACCGAAGAAGATATCCAGGCAATTATCCCCGAGTTTACAGGCCAGATCGAGCAAATTCCACCGCCATACAGCGCGATAAAGATCAAGGGCAAAAAAGCCTATGAATTGGCGCGAAAGGGAGAGGAATTCGATCTTGATTCCAGAGATGTAACGATCTACAAAATGGCCCTCGTAGAATACCGCCCGCCAGATTTGGTCTTAGAAATCGAGTGTTCCGCGGGAACGTACATCCGTTCAATCGCGCATGATATTGGTGAACAGTTGGGGACTGGCGCCCACCTGGCAAACCTGCGGCGGACGAAAGCGGGTCATTTCACAATCGAAGAATGCGTCTCGCTAAGAAAGTTAGAGTTGGGATTTATCGACGGCACATGGGTTGATTATCTGCGGCCTGCCATTGACGCCTTACCTGATCTGCCAAGAATCAAAGTTGAGGGCCAAATTTACGAAGATGTGACCTTCGGTCGGCTCATTCCTGCAGACATCTCCGCCTCAGGAATGGCGGTGGCCATCGGGCCTGATGGTGATCTAGTCGCCATCCTTGAAGCTGTCGAGGACGGCGCAAAATGGCATCCAAAGAAGGTATTCAACCGCTGAAGTCACCTATGCAGCATCTGCGAGACTTTTTCACCGCTCAACTGGAACAAAGCGATCTCACGATCGGATCTTTCGATGGCGTTCATCGAGGACATCAGGCGTTGATCAAGGCGCTCGTCGAACATGCACATCAGGAGAATCGTCCAGCAGTTGTTCTTACTTTTTTCCCGCATCCCTCCGTATTCTTACGCAGCAGAACGCCCGCGTTTTATATCAACACACCTGAGGAGAAAGCTGAATTGCTTGGGGATATGGGCGTGGACTATGTCATCACGCAGCAATTCGACCGAAGCCTGGCAGAGATCCCGGCTGGAATCTTCCTGGACCGGTTGAAGACACGTTTGGGTTTAAAAAGCCTATGGGTTGGCGAAGATTTCGCGCTGGGGTATAAGCGTGAGGGGAATCGCCACTTCCTCGCCGCCGCGGGTTTGGAGCGTGGATTTTCGCTGCATGTCGTTCCCCCGGCTTTTCTTGGCGGTGAGGTTATAAGCTCGACTCGGGTGCGTGAAGCACTGCGCTCCGGGGCGGTAGCTCGAACCGCTAAATACCTCGGCCGGTCGTTCGAGGTTCCAGGGAAGGTGGTGCCGGGCTCAGGCCGCGGACGAGCGCTGGGGATCCCCACGGCGAACCTGGAAATCTGGTCAGAAAGGGCATACCCGCGCTCGGGTGTGTATGCATGTTGGGCGGAATTCGAGGGACAGCGTCATAAAGCAGTGACGAATATCGGTGTGAGACCGACCTTCGAAGAGAAACATGAACAGGCGGTTGTTGAAGCTCACCTGTTGGATTTCAACGCGGATCTCTATGGAAAGGAACTGCGCGTGGCATTTATCGCTCGCCTGCGTGATGAACGACGGTTCTCGAGTCCGGAACTGCTTCTTTCTCGCATTGGGCGCGACATTCAACGGGCGCGGGTGATTTTGGAGCAAGACGCGGAGGGCCAGGATGCCTGAGACTTTCAAGCGGGAGATTTACCTGCTGCGACCAGAGGAACTCAGCCCAGAAACGATCGCGGTGGTCTTTGCTAAAACATCCAGGTCACCGCTTTCATTTCGTGAAATCGCAGCTGAACTGACGGATGAGAAATCCGCAGAGTTTCATGAGCGATGGGTGGTCGGGTACGGGCATGCCTCAGTCGCTGAGCATGCCGTCTTGCATCTAGCCCTTGAGAACGTCTCCCGCTTAGCGATCGAGTGTATAGAGTCAAACCGTCTGGCTTCCTACACCGAGAAATCGACCCGCTATCAAAAATGGGACCGCCAGGGATACTTCGTCCCCTCCGAAATCCAAGAGGGATCGACAGAGAAGATATATCGTCATACCTGCGACTTATTGTTCGACACCTACATGCAATCCCTCGCGCCTGTGAAAGATGTTGTCGCCAGCGCTCATCCACGCGCGGAGGACGAGAGTGAGCAGCGCTGGGATGGTCGAATTCGTTCCCGCTATATCGATGCGTGTCGCTTTCTTCTGCCAGCAGCCTCCCTGGCTAATGTGGGCATGACTGCCAACGCTCGAGTGCTTGAACATGCGGTTCGTAAGATGTTGTCTCATCCCCTGCGCGAGGTTCAGGAGATTGGCGAGAGGGTTAAAGATGTTTCTCAAATAGAAATACCAACCCTGGTGAAATACGCTGACCGGATTCCATATTTCGAGGAGACGGGCGCGGATTTTTCAAAGCGCGCAGCTGCTCTTCCTGTTGAATCTATGGCCGGGATGCTCGAGTTGATTGATTACGACCCTGATGCCGAACTGCGTATCCTGGCGGCTGCTCTTTACGCACCAGGAGGTGCGAGTTTTGCAACGGTATTGAAGACCGTGCGCGAGATGGATGGAGACAGACGGAAGGAATTGGCTGAGGCGTTCCTGGGAAGACTCGATCGCTTCGATGCTCCGCTGCGGGAGATGGAACATGCCTATTACACGTTCGACGCGATGCTGGATCAAGGGGCTTACTTCGAGCTAAAACGGCATCGCATGATGACCCAAACCCCTCAACGGCTGAGAGCTGATCTGGGTTACGCAGTACCGCGCCTGATCGTGGAAGCGGGCTTCGAAGCCCCTTACAGAACGGCGATGGACCAGGCTGCTGAGGCATTCGGCCAACTTGAAGCTTGGAATCCGCATGTCGCTGCCTACCTGGTGCCGAATGGCTTCAACCGCAGAGTATTGATGACGATGAATCTGCGAGAGGTATTTCATTTCTGTGAGCTGCGATCGGAGGATAACGCGCATTTTTCCATCCGGCGCACCGCGCTGCGGATGGCGGAGATGATCCGCGAGGTTCACCCGCTCCTGGGCGCATACTTGCGTTTGCCACATGGAGCCGACTGGCGCGAGATTGAAGCCGCGCATTTCACTCAAGTGTGAGTCGAGAAGATCTTCGGCAGTCGTTCTGATGGGTTTGATTGAGGCTCAGCACGAACCGAGTGCCCCCATACACCCCCCATAAGATACCGGAAGTATTGCTTACCTCTAATATCTGCATTAACTGAAATTCAATACCCAATGACTGGCGAAGTCGATTTGTGCTGTGGGATAAAACCCGCGTCCAGATTGATTTAGCAAAGGATAATCAGAAGCCAAGCTTTCCGAATTTAAAGCGCGATCAAATCCAGGAATATTAGGAATGACGTTGCCATGAAGAGCTGAGAGAGGTGGTAGGTAATGATCGTTATGAGCCGTCCGTTCGGGATCGGCTTGACGTAGCGGTTCCACGCTAACATGCTGTCGGAGAGGACGAACAACCCGCCGCCGATCGCCGCTAGAACAGCGGCTTGCGGAGGCCAATCCACTCGCAGGAACGTTGACAGGGTTGAGAAGAGGGTGAGACCGAGGACGACGGCATAAGCGACCAACGGGCCGATGAGTCCGCTCTGTTTATTTTCACGCAACGCTCGATTGATTCGGCGCAGCAGGAACAGGGCGACCGTAACTATGACTGCAAGAAAAACAAGGGATAGTGGATGGAATATCGGTCGCGGGAGGTTGAAGGCGATGATATAGGCGATGAGGCCCAGGAGGAAGGCGAGCAAGCCTTTGATGAAATTTACCGGCGGCAGCATCAAGAAAATGTCTCCGGCGAGGAATAAACTCATTCCAAGAAGGAACCAGGTGCCGGCTGCGGCAGGCACAGCAGGCAGCAGGGTCGCGAACCATAAGATCAGGCCTAGCATGGTTGCGGGTTTGGCGACGTATTCAAGACGTCGCCGGTTCGTTGCCACTGCAATCCAATCAAGGACTGCGAACACTGCTGCAAAAAAGAGGAAGAACATCATCGTAATCTGTCCTCTAGAGTCGGCCTATTGCTGCGAACAAGCCTCGGTATCCAACGGCCTACACCGATCCATTCAATGGACTGGAGAGCAAAGAAACACTGCAGTAAATCTGCCCAGTGCGCTGACAAGCGAGTAAGGTGTTGCTCATGAATCTTATTCTGTCTGCTCTGGGGCTAATCGGCCGCGTATGCGCGCTGCCATTTCCTTCGCTCTCACTGGAGCAAGACCCACATAGGTGCTCGCGTCCAGCAGCTTACGGATTCGTGCCGGCTGCAGGTGCTTAAGCAGGGCGGTATCTTTGGAGAGCAAGCCTTTAAGCGGGTTCTTCCCCTTTGTTTGATAGGTTTCCCATGCACTCATGCTGTGCTGGCGAAGTCGTTCATGCATCTCCTGGCGGTCGGCTCCAGCCTGCACGAGAGCAGTTAGAACGCGCTCGATCGCGGCGAAAGGCCCAAAGCGCTTAAGCTGGGATTGGAAGTGGTCGCGGTCGATGACTAGCCCCTGGAGAATTTGAGATGCATTGCGCAGCATCTCATCGCAGGCTAAGAATACCTCTGGGATCATGCTGCGCCGGTTGGCGGAATCGTCAAGCGTCCGCTCGAGAAGAGATGTGGCGCCATTCTGCCAGGCGACATCCAGCCAGGCCGCGGTCTCTCGGGCTAGCGAGCAAATCTTCTCCGCTGCCACCGGATTGCGTTTGAAGGGCATTGCGCTCGATCCGACTTGTTTATCACCAAAGGGTTCCTGAAGACCGCCGATCCCCGGGGATTGCAGCAGGCGCAGATCGAAGGCGAACTTATGTAAGGAACCCGCAACGTCGACTAAGCCGCTGAGCAATCGATAGTCTTGCATGCGCGGGTAGGTCTGCGTCGTGATCGGGAATGCTTCGAGATGGAGGGCGTTCATGACGTTCGACTCGAGTATTTCAGGTGTAATGTCGGAGTCTGCCAGCATATCTACGAATGGACCAGAAGTCCCAACCGGACCGCGAATGCCTTTCCCGCGAAGCCTGCGGTGCAGACTCAGGAGTGTTTCGAAGCCCTCTAGGAGGTCTTGGGCATAGATGCTCAGGCGGTAACCCAGCGTCGTCGGTTCGGCAGGCTGCAGGTGGGTGAACCCCATGATGGGCAGATCGTGGGTCTCCTCGATGCGCTCGGCGAAAATCAATAGTAGGGTCCGCAGGTGGTCGAGCACAAGAGCGAGCGCAGCCTTCTGGCGCATGACATCGGCGTTATCCTGAATGTCTGCGGAAGTTAAACCCCAATGGAGAATTGCGCCGCCCGACGGGCATTGTTCAGCGAAAGTGCGTAGTTCAGCCATAAGATCGTGCCCGATCTCGGCTTCGATCTCATAAGCCCGGGTCAGATCAATCGCATCCACCTGGGTGCGGATCTCGTCAACCTGCTCCGGAGAGACGAGACCAGCAGCCGATTGCGCCTCGGCGACAGCAACCCATACACTGCGCCAGGCACGGCGCTTGGCTACCTCAGACCATATTGCGCGCATCTCTGGTGAACCGTACCGAGTTGAGAAAGGGGATTGGTAGGTCATCTGCTCCTCTAGGTTTCGTCTGTCGCAGGTTGTCCAAGGAGATCGCCTTCGGTCGCGCCTCCCAGTCGTTTTTCAGCGAGTTGTTTGTACTGCGGATTAATTTCGTAGCCTATGTATTGCCTTCCGAGTCGGAATGCGGCCAGACAGGTGGTTCCAGACCCACAGAAAGGATCGAGGACCACGTCGTTCTTAAAGGTGTAGAGGTCGATCAGGCGCCTGGGAAGCTCCTCAGGAAATGGAGCTGGATGTCCGATCCGCTTCGCAGAAACGGCGGGGAAAGCCCAGATACTCTTGGTCCACTCGAGGAAAGAGTCACGCTCGATCGTATCTTCCTTGCCTTCGCGCTTACGTGAGAAAGACTCCTTTGAGAAGACGAGAATGTACTCATGGACATCGCGCAAAACAGGATTGGATGCTGACTGCCAGGACCCCCATGCCGTGGAAGGGGAGGCGCTCGCGGCTTTATCCCAGATAATTTCTCCACGCATCAAGAAGCCAATGTCGAGCATATCTTGAATGATGAGAGCATGCAGTGGAAGGTAGGGCTTCCGACCTAGATTGGCGACATTAATGCAGGCTCGTCCGCCGGTTACCAACACCCGATAGGTCTCTTCGAAGACAACATGCAGGAGATCGCGGTATTCCTCAAGGGTGAGATCCTCATCGTACTCTTTTTGGACGTTGTAGGGTGGTGAGGTCACCATGAGGTGGACGCTGTAATCTGGGAGTTCGCACATGTCGCGTGACGATTTCAGGTGGAAACAATTGAGACTTTCTTCAGGGATAGGATTCTCGGGGTGGGGGGAAGATACTTCCTGCTGCTGGCCTTGATATAGGCGGCTGTTGTAGAACGGTGAGGCATCGTGGCTGATGTGCCCCGGCGCGCCGAAAGAACTCGTTTTTGTGCCTTTCGATTTATTTTTGCTCAAAGGTCAACCCTCACCGAATGCATTTATACCCTTAGCGACCAGATCCCCCAAAGCCGAAGCTCTTGAGCTTGTTTTCGTCGTTGCGCCAACCGGATAGGACTTTGACACGCAATTTCAAATAGACCTTCCGGCCTGTTGCGGCTTCGATTTCCATTCGGGCGAACGTGCCGATCGTCTTCAGCATTGTGCCGCCCTTACCGATGACAATCCCTTTCTGGGAATCACGTTCGACAAATATAGTAGCTTCGATGTAGGCGCCATGTTCATTTCGTTCTTCGAATTCATCGATCCGGATCGCTAGGCTATGCGGAACTTCGTCGCGCAGATTTTTCAAAGCTGCAGCACGGATCATGTCAGCGGCGATGTCGCGCTCGTAAGCATCCGTTATTGTTTCAGGAGGAAAGAGACGAGGTCCCTCGGGCATTTCTGCTCTGATGCGTTCGACCAATTCATCAAGGTTATCCCCTCGAGTCGAAGATATCTCCAGGAAATCGGCTTCTGGGAGCAGGGTCCGAAACGCTGCGCGCCGGTCCGACAAACGCTCATCGGGCACGCGATCTACTTTTGTAAGGGCGATAAGGGTTGGTATCTGTCCTTGGATCTCCCTGATCTGCGCCGCGACCTGCCGGTCTTCTTCGTTCGGCGGTCGGGTGAGGTCGAAGAGCGCTAATACAACATCCGCCTCGCGCAGAGAAGAAAGGGCTTCCTCATTCATCTTCTCGCCCAATTTATGCAGCGGTTTGTGCAGCCCCGGTGTGTCGACAAAAATCAATTGCGCCTCCGGAATCGTGAGGATTCCAAGTTGGCGTTGGCGGGTTGTTTGCGGCTTCGGTGACACCGCGGCGATGCGCTGCCCAAGGAGTCGGTTGATCAGCGTGGATTTTCCTACATTGGGGCGGCCAACAAGGGCGACGAAACCAGATCGGTGACCATCAGGGACTTCCAGCGATTCCATAGCCTAATTGTGGTGATAAGGATGTGTGCTGTCAAGCCGTAACATGTTTTGCTTGACAGGCGCGTTTCAGGTCGTTATGATGACTCGACATACTACTCAGAAGGTGTGCGTATTGAAACGCAGCATTCTCATATGCGGTCTGGTCCTGACTTTGGTGGCTTGTGTTCCCAATAGGAGTGAGACACTCCGATTGGCTACCACAACCAGCGTGTATGACTCCGGGTTGATGGATGTCCTTCTGCCGGTTTTTGAGAAGGCGAATGGCGTCCATGTCGAATTGCTCGCGGTTGGAACCGGGCAGGCGTTTGCAATGGGAAGGCGCGGAGATGTGGATGTGGTACTTGTCCACAATCAAGAGCTTGAACGCGCGTTTATCGAAGCCGGGCAAGGTATCGAACGTCACCCGTTGATGTACAACGATTTCTTGCTGCTCGGTCCGCTTGATGACCCGGCAGATGTTCGAGGTGAGCAGCTGGCCGCGGAAGCGCTACGGCGGATCGCGGCCGCGCAGGCGCCCTTCGCCTCGCGCGGCGACGATTCGGGCACGCATGCGCGGGAACTGGATCTCTGGCACCTTGCAGGATCGAACCCCGATGAGACGAATGGGTGGTATCTATCTCTTGGACAGGGGATGGGTGAGACGCTGCAGTTCGCGCAGGAGCGTGGTGTGTACACGATCTCCGACAGAGGGACCTTCTTGGCGTTGCAAGAAAATCTTCCCGATCTTGAAATCATGGTAGGGGGTCAGGTGATCGAGGAGAATGGCGATCCATTGCTGCGAAACGCGTACGCGTTGATCGCGGTTAACCCTGAGACCCATCCGGGTTTGAATGCCGTCTTAACGGATCGCTTTATCACCTGGATGACCGGATTGCAGGCGCAGCGCATCATTGGGGCATTCGGCTTGGAGCGTTTAGGGCATCCGCTTTTCTACCCAGATTCAAAGGCCTGGAGGACGGCGAATGGATCGGATTAGGAATCAGGTTTTTCGTGGTGAGGTTGGCTGATGGCGGGTGACCTTCAAGGATTCTATCAAATCACGCTCTTAACATTAATGGTGACGGGCGCGGCTCTGGTCATAAGTACACTCATCGGTATCCCGGTGGGCGCGCTGTTGGGGTTGCGGCGTTTTCGCGCTCGACAGATGCTCAAGGCGCTGATTTACACTGGCATGGGACTTCCGCCGGTGGTCGTCGGATTGGCGGTGTATCTCCTCCTCTCACGTAGCGGTCCGTTGGGCGGGTTGAGCTGGCTCTTCTCTCCAGCCGCGATGGTGTTCGCGCAGACGCTCCTGGCATTCCCCTTGGTGGCAGGGTTGACAATGTCGGCGATCGAGGCGTTGGACCCCGAACTGCGGCTTCAGCTGCGTTCTCTGGGGGCGACCTCGCTGCAGGAGACCATATCGATCTTGCGCGAGGCAAGGGGGGGCGTCATGGCTTCAGTCGTCGCCGGTTTTGGGGCGATCATCTCAGAGGTTGGGGCAGCCATGCTGGTGGGGGGGAACATCGAGGGCAGCACGCGAGTTTTGAGCACGGCAATCGTGCTCGAAACTCGCAAAGGTAATTTCGGGCTTGGGCTCGCCCTGGGTGGAGCCTTGCTTAGCCTAGCTTTCAGCGTCAATTGGATCCTGCTTCGATTGCATCGTCCGATGTGGAGGTGGCGTTGAGTACGGAGCAACTCTACTGCTTGCGCGCGGTCGCTAAGTCGTATGACAGACCTTGGCATTTGGATGTCGATAAATTGGATATCCCACGCGGCGGTGTCTTCGCGATTGTGGGACCTAACGGCTCGGGGAAGACAACACTGCTCCGATTGCTAAACTTTCTAGATGCGCCTGACGCGGGTGAGATCATATTCCAGGGTGGGGGTATTACATTCCCCGCTTCGATCGAGTTGCTGCGCAAGGTAACGACCGTTTTCCAACATCCGTACATGTTCTCCGGGAGCGTCGCCTTTAACGTCACCTACGGATTGAGAATGCGAGGTCAGACTAAACCGGACATCGTGTCCGAGGTGATGCGCGAGCTTGATTTAGATGCCTTGAGCAGTGTCCCGGCGAGGGATCTTTCCGGAGGCGAGAGGCAAAGAGTCGCATTGGCCCGCGCTCTGGTCCTTGAGCCTGCTGTGCTGCTCATGGACGAGCCCACAGCGAACCTCGACCCACAGAACGTTCGCCTGATTGAGTCTATAATAAAGGCGACGGTGAAATCGGGCTGGACCACCGTCGTGCTCGTGACGCATAATATCTTCCAGGCCAGGAGGTTGGCCGATCACGCGGCGATGCTCCTCGCTGGTAAAATTCTCGAAATCGGCGGCAGCGAGTCCTTCTTCGAGAACCCGCGCGATCCAAGAACCGCGGCGTTCGTCCGCGGCGAGATGATTTATTAGTATGAAGGGAAATCAAAAATGAGTATTTTCTCTCGCAAAAAGACAAACCGCTTTATCGAACTGCTTATTAAGCAGGCGGAATATTCTGTTTTGGGGACGCAGAAGCTGCTCGAATATGTTAAAGAACCCAGCGAAGCGCTTGCAATGGCGGTGACCAAGCTTGAGAAAGACGCCGATGAGGTGCGTCGGATCCTGATTGACGAACTCAACAATACATTCATCACGCCGATCGATCGCGAGGACATTTTCGCACTCTCTTTAACGATCGATGATGTGCTCGATTATGCTGATACAACGGTCGAAGAGATGCACATGCTCGGCGTGCAGCCGAACACCTTCATAGAGCGCATGGTCTCCCTTCTGGCGGATGCTGCCCGTGAGATCCACATGGGTGTGCAGCGTTTGGAAGATCACCCCAATGTTGCAAACGATCATGCCGTGCGGGCGAAAGCTTTGGAGAACAGGTTGGAGGCAGTTTATCGGGAGGCCATCGCCGATCTCTTCGCAATGCCGCGTGACCTCGATCACGTGGTAGAGATGCTGAAGTTGCGCGAGATCTACCGTCACCTCTCCAACGCTGCAGACCGGGGAGACGTGGCAGCCAATGTAATCGGGGATATCGTTGTAAAGAAAATGTAATATTTAGGCGCATCATGATGGTTATATTTGGGGCTGTTCAATAAGTAGCTTTGGACAGCCCTGTGCTTAATTAAAAAGGAGCAACTACTCAGGTCCCTCGCGGCATTTTCTTTCTGAGGAGTGTAACGACAAATAATCTCGCCCAACTACTGAGCGCTTTCAGGCATGGCGGAGATCCTTCGCTCCCAACGGGAGCTCAGAAGGACAAACCTGAGTAGTTACGAAAAAGGGTGGATTGGATTTAGGGGTTTTTCTCAGCTAATCGGTGCAGCTTGTTACCCACTTCACGCCATTGGATTTTCGAGATGCCGAGCTTTTGTCGAATTCTGTCGTGGTCCAAGCCATTGATGTAATCAATAAGGGCTGCGGTCCAGCGGCACATCTCGAAGGAGAGATGCTTATCCATACCTGCGGCTTTTCCAATATCCTCGAGTAAGTACTCCAGCCTGCGTGGCGACCAGGGGAAGAGCTGGTTTGTGGGTTTGTACTTCTTGAAGTATTCCTGGTATGCTTCAACCCACTCGGAGGTTAATTCAAGTTTGCGTTCCTTATAGCGCCTGTTCATACTTCCATAGCGGATGAATAGAATCGGTCCATCTACAGTATTCAAATCAACATGGTTCAGATGGATGTTTAAGCACTCCCCTTTCTTAATCCCCGTATCGAGAAGCAACTTTACAAGTGTGTAGGGGCGTGCATCAGGACCAGAACCCTTGCGCAATAATCCGGCGGTTTTTACCACGGCATCGGCTTCTTCAAGTGTGAGCACATCCGGCAGGGGGCTGATGACCGATTGCTGGGGGATCGGGGCTGCGGAGTCCTCATGAAGAACGCCCGTCTCTACCAGCCAGCGGTAAAAGGCTTTAATCGATGTGATGCGGCGGGCATAGGTCTTTGGGCTGCACGAGACGCCCCGCCGGTTCAACATCCAATCGAGGAAATTCTTAAGATCGCTTGTGCTTATCTGGTTGATGGGCTGACCGGTACCCACAAACTTCCCAACCAGGCGCAAGTCTCCCGTGAATGCCTTAACCGTATGAATTGAGCGGCCCTGCGCTTCGAGCGCCTCGCCCCAGGCGTTTATTGCTGCGCTGAGGCTGGAATCGGATTTAAGGGGCGCGGTCGTCTCACTCTCGGAAACGCTGCTTGTCGTCTGGTACGAAAAAAGCGGGAGATCCTCAAGCGGCTCAGCCATGAGAGCCTCCGGCAAACGTCGGTTTCGTGTAGTCATTCATAGGGTCAATCCTAGTTTGGGAAAGGGGAAATGTCAAATCTAAAGGCAGTGGATCTGGTGAGGTCGTGATGAGCGGCTCTAATCTTGGGGGTGACTTTCGAATATTTCGTGAAGCATGGGTTCGATCGCCTCCCAGTCTGGCAGGATAACTGAGGCGCCGCTATAGGGCACCCTCCAAAGTGACCCCATCGTGGGATCGATGGAATAGCGGTGTATTCGATCCGGGTCGGCGGCCAGCTTCGTTGCCAACGGCAGCAAGCGGAGACTGTCTTCGAGAGTAAGATCTGTTTCAACAAAGGCGAGAAATTGAGCGTAGAGGTCCGGTATTCTAGAGAGCCCTTCGAGGGATAACATCTTATTGAAGATTGCCAGCAGAGCCTCTTGCTGGCGCCGCAAGCGGTCGAAATCCCCCGTAGTTTTGCGCATTCGGACATAGCAGAGCGCTGTGAATCCGTCCATGTGATAGGTTCCGGGATAGTATGACCAATCTCTACGACCGCATTCATCTTGAAGATATGCTTCGACTTTCACATCTATTCCGCCCAACGAATCAACCACTTGTGTGAACCCGTAGAAATTGATCATAATCGTATGATCAACCTCGATGCCGAAATTGTAGAGGATCGTTTGGGCGACTCTCTCGGGTCCTCCATAGGCATCGGCGACATTGATCCGGTCCACTCGCCAGCCGGGGATGAAGACGTATAGATCGCGAGGGAAGGAGAGTAATGTGGCGATACCCGATTCGAGATCAAGTGAGACCAGCATCATGGTATCGGTTCGGTGTCCGTAGGCATAGGGACGTTCATCTGAGCCGAGGACCATGATATTTACGACATTTTCCCCCATCTGGAACGGTGGGATCGGCCGGTGGATTTCAATCGCCGAGGGTTCAACTGGGGCGGCGAAACCGCTCCACGGGTCTATCGGCGTCGGACTAGCTCTAGGTGTGGCAGTAGGTGGTGGTGGCGGCGGTGGTGTTTGTGTGAGCGGGACCGGATTAAAGGGCGTACCAGTGGCGGCCGCATTCGGATCCATTGTTACAAGTGGATTGGCAAGCGCCGGAGAGCCCCCGGTTAGCATGCCTACCAGATTACTGCAGGCGCCAACTAGCAGGATCAAAAAAAGAAGCGTAACGATGATTAAAAGACGATCAAAACGATTAAAGGTTTTCATTGGATGACTGTGCTCATCATATTAACGCAAGAGTCAACTCTTTGGTTCCCCATCAGGTCACCCGGCTTCTTTGCTGCGATGTTGTAAGATCTAGGAAAAGAGCGTGGTATAGATGACTGATTCAAGACTGGCCTTCCAACTCACTTTACAGGTGGTACATAAATACTCATCCCGGGTTGCAGCACGGTGTGGATATCTATGCAATTTGCGTGCCATAGCGATGGTTCATCGACCCCCAATCGCTCAGCGAGCCTGCTTAATGAGTCGCCATTTTTCAGTGGATAGAGGACCCAGGTCGGAGGCGGCCCGCATGCAGGGGGTTGATTAGTGGCTTTAGGAACGGGGAGGTAGATCGTATCACCAGGGGTGATGTCACTCTCGATGCAATTGATCGACATTAATGTCGCCCGCTCAATCCGAAACTGGTCCGCGAGATTTGTGAGTGTGTCCCCATTGTGGACGCGGTATACAGACCAGCCTTCGGGCGGGATGCATCCAGTTTCTGGGTCCAGCGTTTTCTGACGGTCTGAGGAGGATAATACTTCTGCTTCAGCAAATACGGTCAACCAGGTCCCCAGGAGTACAGCGATCGCGAGAATCGAGATGGTTAGACCAACGATCAGATCCTTTAGCAATTGCATCCGGGCTATTCCGTATTGGCACTAATGGCAGGGTTTTGTGTTGAGAACGGCAACAAGATGGAGAATGTAGTTCCAGAGCCTGGTTGACTGTCTACCCAAATGCGGCCACTCATGGCCTCAACCAGTGAGCGGGCGATGGAGAGACCAATTCCATCACCGCCGATGCCCTGGATTGGGGCTTCCTCTAGCGAATTACCGAAGCTGAAGATCCGTCCCAAGTCCCCCGCGGGAATTCCTGCCCCTCCGTCAATCACCTGGAGTGTGAGAAACCCTGATCGGTCCGAGGCGCTGAGGCTAGTGCTGATTTTAATCCTTCCACCTTCAGGTGTCGCACCGATGGCATTGTTGAGCAAATGGATCAGAACTTGAAAGGTTGCATCTGAATCCGTCAGGATTTTTGGGAGATTCTGAGGCAGCTTGACGCGCATTTCAATATTTTTCTTTCGAATCGATGGGAAAACTTGGCGGATTGCATCCTTAATACAACGCACAATATCAATAGGTGTGGGTACGAGATCGAGGGTTCTGGCTTCAATCGCGCTGAGATGGATTAGATCATTCAGCAACCTCGCCAGTCTCTCGGCATTAATGTAAATGTGGTCGATGAACTCCCGTTGACTGGTTGCCAATGCCTCATTCGCATCATCCTGAAGGAGTTTGGCATACCCCAATATTGCCGACATCGGCTGACGGAGATCGACCGAGAGCGCTGCTATATGGGCGATGCTAGGCGATCGTCCTGCTGAGGGCACAAACGAATCATTTCCGTTCTTGATCATGGCCAGGTTGGCGCGCGATTCAGCCAATTCGTGGAGCGTTAGTTGAAGCTGCTGGGAGAGCAATTCTATTTGTTTGGGGTCGGAGGCGGCAGGCGGCTCTTCTATCGCCATACGCATCCTTTCAATCTCACCCTCGAGAAATAGAATGGTTCCCTCCGCGTCTTGATGGCTGGAGAGAAACTCGCCGAGTTCCTGTCCTGCTAAATCGGTTGCGGTGATGAGTTGATCCGTCAGTTGCGTATTGTTGGTCAGGAGGTTTTGAATGATCCGGCGGGACTCCTCCAGGTCAGAGCTTAAAGCGAAGGGCTCTAACAGGCTCGCTGAAAGGGGCTCATCATTTTCTGCAAGCGCCGCAAAACGGTCCGCAATCACGTCCGCGAGTTGCACGAGTGCGGCGCGATTATCCTGCGACCAGCGTTGCCGGGCGAAAGGAGAAAGCAGCAGCAACCCCCCAAAAATATGCTCTCCTGAGGTAAGAGGAGCGAAAAGCATGGGCCCTGTTTTCTTGAGATTTAAGCCCCGCCGGAGTGTGACGAGGTCAGGCGCACGGCTCTCGGCTGGCAAGATCAGTGAGCGTTTCCTGCGCAATGCATTGGCGATGACGGGAAGGTCCGTTGTATCGAAAGATTGTCCTTCGATGTGCTGTTCACGTATCAGATCGAAACCCGTCGCAACAGATAGATATTCCAATTCTTCCGGGGGTGTGAGAAGCAGGCATATCTCAGCTTTCATTGAGTAGGCAGCGCTGCGCACTGCTGCGTCTGCCAGGTCCCCGGGTTCCTTTGCCTGGAAGACATCATAGACGCTGGCGAAGACTTGAGGCATGAACTGGGGTTCCAGATCAGGCGATTGTGTGGTTGGAGGAGGAGCATCTTTCACAATCGTGCCGTGTGTTGTGATGAATGTGCGCACGGCGGCGATGATCAACGCAGGATAGGCAGCCAACTCGCTCCAGCGCGCGAAGGGTGCAAAAGAACTATCCGGGGGACCCAGAGTCATGTGCAGGCTGTAGCCAACAGTAAGCAGGATGAACCCAGATAAGGCGATTTGCCATTGTGCTGGTCGACGGACGATCAGGAAGATAAGCGTGAGGCCGGAGATGATTAATGTTGAGATCCCCCAAGCAGCATCGGCCGGAGTCCGGTTGAAGTGGAGCAGGATTTCTTGCCCGATAAGGAAGTAGACTGTCCATAATAATGCGAGAATCGCAGCGCTGAGGATAACCGCAAGTATGCGTGAGCTTTGATGGGTGGGTGGGTTGAAGAGCAGAGTGTAACTAAAGAGCAACAGGGATGTGAAGCTCACGAAGCGGTCGAGTGGGGGCAGAAGTATCTGTCCATTGAGGATAGCGAGCCACGATAATCCGGCGACGATCATCGTGAGCAGGTGGAGCCCTAGGACTACACCGGTTGTCACGCGCCAACGTGCTGCAAGTGCGACTGCGCGGGGGGAGCTGCTCCAGGTTAACGCGGACAGGATTAAGAGTGAAATGATCAGCGTCAAGTGGTAGACAAGACTCCCCGGAGGTGTCGTGAGTAGGGATGCTGCGTCAGCAAGAATCATGATGGCTTATGTCGTTTCCTTGTTCCTGCGATACGGGGTCAGATCGACCCCATATTATGTCAGCTACCGGCATTGACCGTCTGCATGAATTGACCAGTGAAAATTTTACAGATCGGCAGTTTGCTCAGGTTGGATCCTTATCTCCGAGGGTCATATCTTATCCATTGGATTTTACACCAGAAGCCAATAAGAGGATGAATCCTAAACCGATCTTGTCTGAGGGGTTATGGGCTCTCCCGCGCACCCGAACCGGCTGCTTAATCTTTCAACGAATCCGAAAAAGGTCTTCAGCATGAAAATGGAGGAGAGGAAATTTCTAGGAGCGGCGCAAGATCAGCTCAACTTATAGCGTATCCCAGGTCGGTGGAGAATCGAGCGAGATTCCTCGCCGCTGAGCATCGATTCGGCGCAGCAGTCCGCTGAGAACGGTTCCCGAACCCATCTCGATGAATGTATCTACGCCTGAATTTACCATCCATTCGATCGACTCAGTCCAGCGAACCCGGGAAGTGAGTTGAGCGCTCAGGTCTTCTCTGATCTCTTCTATTGAAGAAAGTTGCTTGGCTGACACATTCCCCACGACAGGAATGAGAGGATCATTGAAGGATGCAGCTGCAATCGCGTCGTTTAAGCGATCCTGAGCAGGAATCATCAAAGGAGAATGTGAGGCGATGCTCACTGCCAGGCGGATGACTTTCCGTGCACCGGCATTGTCCAGAAGATCATGAGCGAGTGCAAGCGCTTTTTCATCCCCGGAGATTACGATTTGTCCGGGGCAGTTGTCGTTTGCGACAGCGACGGCACCATCCGATTGCGCTGATGCTTCGCTGCAAGCTCGTTCAACTTTTTTTACATCAAGGCCGAGCACGGCGGACATTCCCCCCGGGTGGATCTCGCCGGCGTAGCTCATCGCTTCTCCTCGTTCTCGCGTTAGAAGTAATGCATCGTCAAAGGAGAGCGCGCCGGCAGCAACCAACGCGCTATACTCACCCATTGAGTGTCCGGCGGTGCAAGCTGGTGTAAAGCCGGGGTATCTCGCTTTGAATACCTCGAGCACGGCGATGGAGTGTGTAAGGAGCGCTGGCTGCGTATATTGGGTGGAGTTCAAGTCTGCTTCCGGTCCATGCCAGCAAACCTGCGATAGAGGGTAACCGAGGATCTTATCAGCGAGTTGGAAAACCCGCGCCGCTTCGGGGGCAGATTCTGACAAAGCCATGCCCATTCCGATTGCCTGGGAGCCCTGGCCGGGAAAAATAAACGCCGTCAGTTCAGGTATTAGAGGCATAGTTGATTTAAAAAAAGAGCCGCGCGTCAACGCACGGCTTTGTGTAGATCGTGCTTAGGTGCTTTCGATTTCGATCACTTCGCGGCCAGCGTAATGACCGCAATGTGGGCAGACATGATGCGGAAGATGTTGGTCGCCGCAATTCGTGCAGTTGATTAGATGACGCAGCTTTAGCGCGTGGTGAGTCCGTCGGCGATCGCGTCGGCCCTTGGAGATCTTGCGCTTCGGTACAGCAGGCATAACTTTGCTCCATTCGTAATCATAGAAATACCCACCCTCAGGCAGGCGGGCTCATTATAGCAGTCGACGATTACCTGTCAAGGTTTTCGTATTCATTCTGTCATTCAACTATCGTTTAAGATGATGTCTTTGCTCATAGTGAGCTCCCCCTCACGGCTTTTTCAGTGTTTGATCGTGATGGCCGACATTGCGAAAGGATAGTGCATCACCCTCAGTCTCAAATGTAATCCTTAAGGATTTTCTTGCGCGCGCCTCCCAGATGCCACGTGTAGCTTTAATCCGTTTTAGGCGCAGACTGGGGTGTCGAAGATCCCCCGACATGAGGCGAATGGCTTTCTGTACCCGCCCTTGGTCATCAATTGCTAAGGCTTCATAAGCCTTTTTGAATCGATTGGTGAGGATGAGGCGCATCAGGCCTCGCCAGCTTCAAGAGCCTCAATAAGAGAATTAACATCATTGAATTCCTGGATGCGCCCTGCACCCATATCTTCGCTGGCTTCAAGTTCGCTCTTCTGCCAATCAGAACTCCAGAAATACGTCTGACTCTTGTCGACCAGTTTCTGGGGACTCAATCTGATCGTGTCCCCCTCAACAACTACTGCGATGAGATCTCCCTCCTCGATATTCACCGCTTGCCGGACGGCCGCGGGCAGCGTGATTTGTCCGTTCCTGGTGACCTTTGTTAGCATAACGTCTTCAGTCATTCCGGGCTCCTATTTTATTAGTATAGAAATATAGTGTCTTCCTAAGATATGTCTGTCAAGTATTTCAGCGCTGCGTTTCTGGTATGGTGGCACAGACGGGCGCCCTGTATAATTCGGGTATTGGTTGGGATCAAACCCATGGAAAAAGAAGCCTGCTCCAAGAAAAGTAGTCTGCGTGAGAAACATCGCGGAGCGAGTGGGGAATGGGTCTCAGGGAGGGATATCGGATGAAGCTGCGGATCCTCTATTTCGCTACGATCCGCGATTTGGCGGGAGTCCGGGAAGAGAACGTGTCGCTTCCTGAAGGCTCACGGGTTAATGACTTAAAGAGTCACCTTGGCCGGGAACATCCGGAGCTCATCAAAGCGTTTGACTCTGCAATCTTCGCCGTGAACCGTGAATTCGCGTTTGACGACCATCCACTCGAGGAAGGTGATGAAGTGGCGATCTTCCCACCGGTAAGTGGCGGAAGCGTCGATCATCCAACAATTCTACGCGTCACTCGGGAACCGCTGGATATGAATGTCTTATTAAAGGAGATCATGACACCCACTGCGGAAGCAGCCTGCGTTTTGACCGGTATCGGACAGGTACACAGCGAACGCGATGAGCCCCTGGAAACCGCCCACCGATCCTGCGAAACCTATACCCCGATGGCCGAAGAGCAAATGGAACAAGTCGCTCAGGAAATTCGTGAGCGCTGGGCGTCAGTCGAGGGTGTGGCACTCGTCCAGCGCCGCGGTGAGGTGCAGCCTGGCGAACCAACTGTTATGGTTGTGTGCACCGCAGCCCATCGTGATGCCGAGGTGTTTGAAGCGGCAAGTCATGGCCTCGATCGGATAGAACAAAACGGCCCCATTTTCGAGAAAAAATCCGATCCGGAATGAGAGCTGTGGATTTAGGACTCTCACGATCCCGGGGAGGATGATGGAGAGGTTCGGGGAGGCATATGTCTGCCGACAGAAATTTCTGGGAGTGGCCGTTTCGGTGTACGAATTGCAGCCAGCCCTATCCAACGAGTGGGTTCCCCTACCGCTGTGAGAAATGCGGCGGTCTTTTTGATTATAAAGACCCAATCTCATTTAATCCAGTCCAGCCCTCTAGACCTGGTCGCCAGTCGATCGAACGCTTCCGGCGAAGTTTTCCCCTGCCTGCGGATGTAGATTTCGTCAGTCTTGGCGAGGGGGACACGCCGCTAATCTCTCACCGAATCTTCTCTCACGAGATCTTCTTCAAGTGTGAGCATTTGAACCCCACCGGCTCTTTTAAGGACCGCGGAAGTGCGGTACTGGTCAGCGCGCTCATCGCTGCGGGAGTTGAAGAGATCGTTGAGGATTCCTCCGGAAACGCAGGCGCTTCCTTGGCCGCCTATGCCGCACGGGCGGGTATTCAAGCGCGCATCTATGTCCCGGAATCCGCCTCGGGCCCTAAGCGGTCGCAGATCGGAGCGTATGGCGCGCAAGTTGTCCAGATCCCAGGCCCACGCTCGGCAACTGCGCAGGCTGTCCAGCGTGAGGCCGAGGGAGAGGTCGTGTATGCCAGCCATGCGTATCTGCCACACGGCATCGCAGGAATAGCGACCATCGCTTTTGAAATCGCGGAACAATTGACAGGATCTCCAGGAACAATCATCACCCCCGTCGGTCATGGGACGCTGCTTTTGGGCTTGCACCGAGGTTTTCAAGCGTTGCAGTCAGCCGGCGTAATCGATCGGACCCCGGTCATGATTGGCGTTCAGGCGAGCGCGTGTGCGCCGCTATGGGCGGTCTTTTCCGGCGGCGCTTCAGGGGTACATAAGGCCTCTGAGGGGGCAACGGTCGCCGAGGGGGTGCGCATCATCCAGCCGTTGCGCGGGGACGCTGTCTTGCAAGCCATCGATGAGAGTGGGGGCAAGATGATCGCCGTCGATGAAGAAAAAATCCTGAAAGGGCGCGACGCACTGGCTCGAATCGGGTTGTATGTAGAGCCGACTTCGGCACTGGTCGTATCGGCGTTCGAAGATGTGCTTGAAAATTGCCCGGATCCAATCGTTCTGATCCTCACAGGTTCGGGGTTTAAGGCGCTGGAAGGATGAACCACTTAAGAATGGGATCGGCGGCGTTTGAAAGCGGGTTGTTAGAAAAGTAAGGACGGAGATTGTGGAGGGTATGAGTATGGAACGCAGGGTGGTGATAACAGGGATGGGTACGATCAACCCGTTGGGGTTCGACGTCATGGAGACCTGGGAAGCTCTCAAGATCGGCGCCTCGGGTGTTGGACGGATCACGCTGTTCGACGCGAGTGACCTCCTGGTAAAAATCGCGTGTGAGATCAAGGATTTCGACCCCATGCTGTATATGGACCCGCGTAAGGCACGCCGTCGTGATCGTTTTGAGCAATTCGCAAGCGCTGCGGCGTCACAGGCGATGCGGGATTCCGGGTTGGAGATAGGACCTGAGGGTGCAGGGCGGGTCGGAGTTGTCATCTCATCGGCGGTGGGCGGCTTGAATACGCTGCAGACGGGCATGCAGGTGATGGTCGGCGATGGCCCCCGCCGGATCAGCCCATTTGCGATCCCGATGTTCATGTCCAATGGCGCTTCAGGGAGTGTGGCTATCGACATCGGCGCCAAGGGGCCTTCATTCTCCGTCGCTTCAGCATGCGCCTCAGGCGCCGATGCGATTGGTCTGGCTGCTACGCTGATTCGCACAGGTGTAATCGATGCCTGCCTGACCGGCGGGGCGGAGGCGAGCATCACCAAGTTCGGCGTCGCCTCATTCGATCGTTTAGGAGCACTTTCAAGACGAAACGAAGACTTTTCTCAAACCCCCGCGCCGTTTGACTCAAACCGTGATGGCTTGGTGATCGGTGAAGGTGCGGCGGTGATCATCCTCGAAGACTTGGAACACGCACGCAATCGAGGCGTGGAGGTTCTCGCTGAGTTTGTAGGCTACGGTTCAACCACCGATGCGTTCCATATCACGGCGCCATCTGAAACAGGCGCGGGAGGCGCTTCAGCGATTGAAAAAGCGCTTGAAACTGCTGCAGTCAACCCCGATGAGGTTGATTACATCAATGCCCATGGGACGGGCACGCAATTGAATGATATCTCGGAAACGAAGGCGATCAAGGCCGCGCTGGGAGAGGCTGCTTATGGAGTGCCTATCTCTTCCACGAAATCTATGACAGGACACATGATGGGCGCGACCGGCGCCTTGGAAGCGATCATCTGCGTCATGGCGATTCAGGATGGGGTTCTGCCGCCAACGATCCATCTTGATGATCCCGATCCCGAATGTGATCTGGATTACATTCCTAATCATGCTCGCCAGGTTGAAGTTGAAATCGCCCTGAGCAACGCCTTTGGTTTTGGTGGTCACAATGCGGTGCTGGCGTTTCGGAGATTCACGGGTTAAAATAGGATCGTGTTGACCAATCGGTATTGATCGAACTGGTGGAACGCGGAGTACCCAGATCGACTGAGTTCTCGGCGTCCCCCAAGTTCATGGAGAGTGTCATAGTGAAACCGGATGAGTTCATCCGGCGAACGGGATTGACTTTTTCAAATCCCAGTTTGCTCCGCCGCGCCCTGACGCACCGCTCATACTTAAACGAACACCCCGAGGCATTGGAGGATAATGAGCGTCTGGAATTTCTTGGTGACGCCACTCTGGATTTCATCGCCGCGGTCTGGCTGTATAACCGGTTCCCGGAGATGGATGAGGGTGGACTCACCCGGCTGCGCTCGGCACTGGTTCGTACGGAACAATTAGCAGCCTTCGCCAGCGAGCTGGGGATGGGTGATGTTATTTTCCTGGGGAAGGGAGAAAGCGCAACAGGTGGTCGCCAGCGACCTGCGCTGCTCTGCGCTGCGTTCGAAGCGTTAATCGGAGCGCTCTATCTCGATTCCGGCATCGAAACAGTCGTCCGTTTTATTGAGCCGCGTTTTGAACGCGCGGCCAAGGTCGCGCTCGAAGACGAGCGATTAATCGATGCGCGCAGTATCTTGCAAATGTGGTCCCAGTCTGAGTTTGGAGAGATACCGAACTATCGGACCACTGGCACATTTGGACCTGATCACGATCGAGAATTTGCTGTCGAGGTCTCGGTTGGGGAGAGGGTTAAAGCGGATGGAAGAGGCCGTAGCAAACAGGATGCTGCACAAGCGGCAGCGGCAAAGGCACTTGAGAAATTAGGACTAAACAATTCGACAAATTCTCAACGGTCGAGCAAATAACTTGGAAAAGAAAATTCCACGTCTGAAATCCTTGGAGATCCAGGGCTATAAAACCTTCGCCACGAAGTTCAACTTCAGTTTCGCACCGACTATTACGGCGATTGTTGGCCCAAATGGATCGGGGAAATCGAACATCACCGACGCCATTCGCTGGGTGTTAGGTGAGCAGTCATTCTCGTTGCTGCGCGGGAAACGAACGGAGGACATGATTTTCTCCGGTTCAGACACACGACCACGCGCATCGATGGCCGTGGCCACAATCACCTTCGATAACAGCGACGGCTGGCTTCCGATCGATTTTTCAGAGGTGACCATAGGCCGCCGCGCCTATCGCGATGGGCAGAATGAGTACATGCTCAATGGTCAACGCGTCCGCTTGCGAGACGTGAATGATTTGCTCTCGAAGTGCGGGCTCTCCCAACGGACCTACACCATTATTGGGCAAGGGCTTGTCGATGCGGCTCTTTCGTTGCGAGCCGACGAGCGCCGCCAGTTGTTTGAAGAAGCTGCCGGCATCGGCCTATACCGCAGCAGACGAGAGGAAGCATTGCGCAGGCTGGATACGACGAAACGTAACATCGAACGGGTCCAGGATATTCTGGCGGAGTTAAAGCCGCGCTTGAGAAGCTTAAAGCGGCAGGTGGATCGATCGAAAGATTACGACCAGGTGCGGACGGATCTGCATGAAATACTGCGAATATGGTACGGCTATCACTGGTATCGCCTGATGGAAGCCGTATCCGCACAAGTTTCAGGGGCCGACAGGCAGGTTGGCTTGCGGGATGACCGCAGGGTGAAGCAGGCTGAAATCGAAACCGAGATGCGAGCGGTGCGTACACGGAGTAATGACCTTCGGTCCCAGATGCGGGGTTGGCGGCAGCGGGTTACGGACCATTATCAGGATCGCGAGCGTTCTGGGCGCGAACTGGCGGTGGGGGAAGAAAGACTGCGGTGGCTGACGGAGCAGGATAACCTGCTAGGCGTTGAGATTCAAGCGCTTCAGGAGTCGCTGACGCTGCTTGGTAAGCAAGTTGTCGAAGCAGAGACCGATCTTGCAGAGGAGAGAACCATCGTTGTGGAGTTTGAGAGGAGACTTGGGGCGCTGCTCCAGGACGGTGAGATCGACAGCGCACAACGGACAACCTTGTTTGAGGAATCACGGCGGCTGAAGGGTGCATTAGAGACACTGCTCGCGCGTGGAATCACGTTTGAGGCGCAGAAGACGCAGCTTCAGAACAGGCAGGATGTCCTTCTTGGACGGGAGGAGCGTTTAAAGGAGGACCTGCAGGCTTTACGGAAAGAGAAGGATGAAGGCGAGGGGATTCTGCAAGAGGAGAAGCGATTCCTTCTTGAAGCGGAGGAGATGGTTAAAGAAGCTCTAACTGCTGAAACCGCGGGGCGCGAGCGGCTGGAAACTCTGCAGTCTGGGGAGGCTAAGCTCACTCGGCAGATCAACGTGGAGAAGGTGGAACTAGGCACGCTGAGCGCACAGCTCTCCGCCAGCCAGTCCAATAAACTGGATGAGGCGAAACTCTCCCGCTTGCATTCTGCCCGCGACGAAGGCCGCCTCACCGGCTACCTTGGCAGCATCACGCGTCAAATCCAGATACCCCGAGAGTATGATCAGGCGATCTACGCTGCATTGGGGGATTTTTTTGACAGCCTTACCTTTGCCGACCTGGATCAAATTCTGTTAGCACTTGAAGGTCCGGAACTGGATGCAACAGAGACTATCCTTTCGCTTCTGCCCTTGAAGTCAGGGCGCCCCGTTCAGCATTTAGACCCCATTGAAGATACCGACTGCGTCGGGAATGCTGCTGACCTGGTGACGGTTGCCGATCAATTTCGCCCGGCGGTTGAGCTGCTCCTGGGTCGAACGCTCGTCGTGCGCGACCGGCGTTCGGTGAAACGCTTGATCAACCAACTTCCAACAGATGGACGGCTTGTTACATTGCAAGGAGACATATTTTACCCAACCGGCCAGGCGGTAATCGGTCTTGGGAAGGGGGTCGGCGGGCTCGAGCGTGATGCAAAGCAGCTTCAGGATAAACATGATTCGAAACGCTTGGTGCTGGATTCAATGTTGGGACAATTGGAGGAGATTCAAACCCAGATTGCATCCAGTCGCAAGGCTATTGAAATGGCAGTAGAGGATCACAAACGTAGTGAATTAAAACGCCGGCAGTTCAGGGATCAATCGGATCAAGCTTCACTTAACTTGAAAACCATCGAGCATAGGGTCTCGTTATTAGAAGGAGAATTAAGCACAATCGAAGATGAACTTGAATCGGTCCGGCTCGAACTTATTGAGACTGCTGAGCAGGCTGTGGGTGTCCGCGAAGAGCGACACGATGTTGAAACAAAGCATCAGACCGCGCTGCTTGCATTGGATGGATTCGGCGAAGGATCCGAAGTTGCGGCGATCGAATCACGCCTGGAACGAGCGAGGGGTTCACACAACAAGTCGCAGGTCAGGGTTCAGGCGCTCCTTGATAGGCGCTCACTTATCGAGCGTGATCTCACGGGGCGCCAGGAGCGATTGAACGCCAATCGGGTGGAATCAGAGCGTCTGCAGGAACAGGTCCGAGTTAGCCGAGAAGCAGTCAACGATATTCGGGCGAAATTAGAAGAGCTGCAAGAGCAGATGAGACCTGCGGAAGAAGCGCTTACTGCTGCGGAAAACAGCCGTGTGGAGCTCGAGGCTCAAGAGAGTGAAGTGCGATTAGAGCTTCAGGCTGCTGAGCGTGAGCATTCCCATATGCAAATCGGGTTGGCTCGCAAGCAGGAAGAGCTTACCAGCCTGAAGCGGCGGATCGAGGATGATTTCGGATTGGTGGCTTTCGAGTACGAAGAGGACATCCCGGGGCAGGAACCGCTGCCCTTCGAGGGTATCGTTGAACGCTTGCCGCGCGTTGAAGAATTACCGCCTGAGATCGAGAAACAGAGCCGGAACTTGCGTATACAGCTGAGGCGCATGGGACCGGTAAACCCTGAGGCGCGGCGCGAATATCGTGAGGTTAACGAGCGAGTTGAATTCCTGACATCACAGGTCGACGATTTGCGCAAAGCTGAGGGTCAGATCCATGAGGTTATCGCTGAACTCGATGTGCTCATGGAGAGGGAATTTCGAAAGACCTTTGATGCTGTCGCCATTGCGTTCCGCGAGGCTTTTACGCGGCTGTTTGGCGGCGGATCGGCGCATTTGACCCTAACAGACCCCGACGATCTTACCCGGACTGGAATCGATATCGATGCTCGGCTTCCCGGTCGTCGTACGCAGAGTTTGGCGATGCTCTCCGGGGGTGAGAGGAGCTTGACGGCGAGCGCGCTGATCTTCGCGCTGCTCAAGGTCTCACCTACCCCTTTCTGTGTCTTGGACGAGGTGGACGCGATGCTTGATGAAGCGAATGTGACCCGCTTCACCGACATGCTTGCCGAGCTAAGCCAGGATACTCAATTTATTCTAATCACCCACAACCGGCTCACGGTTCAGGTGGCAGAGGTCGTTTATGGGGTCAGCATGGGCGCCGACACCACCAGCAAGGTCATTGGGCTCAAGCTGGATGAACTGGAAAAGGAGCTTGCCAGTTAGGCGGAGGGTGTAGGTCTGTTCGGGAACCCATCGGAGCCCCCGAAGGTGATCGTTGAGCGCCCTTCGTTGATATCTGTGACTACATCAGGTAGAATAGCGAAGCGAGCCGAAGTGGCGGAACTGGCAGACGCGCTGCGTTCAGGGCGCAGTGAGCTTTATGCTCTT
>DAOUDJ010000123.1:0-13537 GCA_034430795.1 Anaerolineales bacterium
AGACCACAATGCCGCCATCAATATTTTGAGATTGGGGATACAATCTCTGGCTTTGGCCTAGAAGCCCCGTCGCTTCCTAAGACACCAGGACGGTGTGCGGCGGGGAGTATTCACTAATCCCCTCAAAGTTGAGCGAGTGGCCAAGCTTTCCAATGCTGGTTTGTTCCCACAGGGGCCATGCCGAAGGCATCAGAATCACCAGTCATTCGAATTTCCGAACTCCCATCGAGACAGAGCGACAGAAGGTGATGCGCGCATCTCGCTGCTGTTGAATTAAACCCTTTTACTATCATCGAAGATATATCCTCGCAATTGAGTCGAGCGGCTATGCGCTTCTGCGCAGGTATGGGTTAAAATAACAATCACATATATCGGGAGGTTTTCTCAATGACGGAATACGATGTAATCATCATCGGCGCTGGACCCGGCGGCTACGTCTGTGCGATCAGAGCTGCCCAATTGGGTAAAAAGATAGCTATTATTGAGCGGGAGTTTCTGGGCGGGGTTTGCCTGAACGTCGGCTGCATCCCGTCAAAAGCGTTGTTGAAGAACGCCGAAGTCGCCCACACGCTGCGGGAACGGGGAGACGAATTCGGTTTCAAAGTGGATGGTTTGAAGCTGGACTACGGCGCGGCGGTTAAGCGAAGCCGTAAAGTCTCTGGGAGGCTGGCAAAAGGCGTCGGGTTTCTTATGAAAAAGAATACGGTCGATGTCCACATGGGGCGTGCTGTTTTCACCGGGCCGAAAACAATCACTGTGGAAGATGATAAGGGTGAAACCACGACGTTAACGGCAACGGATATCGTTCTGGCGACGGGCGCTACTCCGATGGTTATCCCGGGGTTGGAAGCAGATGGAGACCGGGTGCTGTCTTACCGAGATGCGATTCTGCAGGAGCATCTGCCGAAATCCGTGGTGATTATTGGAGCGGGAGCAATCGGGCTCGAGTTTGCAACGATATGGAGCGCTTATGGTGTGGATGTGACGCTGGTGGAAATGTTGCCGCGGATCGCACCGTTAGAGGATGAGGAAGTGAGCCAGGAGCTCACGAAAGCATTTAATAAACGGGGCATAAAAGTGCTGGCAGGGACGAAAGTCGAGGGGATTGAACGGCTGAAAACGAAAGTGAAAGTCACCGTTTCCGGAACGGACGGTGAGCAGACTCTCGAGGCCGAGCAAGCGCTTCTGGCAATGGGCTTCCGGCCGAACACTAAGGATCTGGACCTTAAGGCCGCGGGAGTTAAATTGGACGAGCGCGGGTTCCCTGAGATCGATGAACGAATGGCGACGCCCACCGCTGGAATCTGGGCGATCGGCGACGTCACTGGCAAGCTCATGCTCGCCCATGTCGCCTCTGCGATGGGGATTATCTGCGCCGAGAATATCGCTGGCGTCGAAACGACAACCCTGGATTATGAGATGATGCCACGGGCAACGTACTGCCAGCCGCAGGTCGCATCATTCGGACTGACCGAAGCGCAAGCGGAGGAACGTGGTTTTGAGATAAAAATCGGGCGTTTTCCATTCCAGGCGAGCGGAAAGGCTTTAGGCTTGGGAGATTACGGTGGATGGGTCAAGATCGTGACGGATGCAAAATGTGGAGAGATCCTGGGCGCGCATATGATCGGGCCAGAAGTGACCGAGCTCCTACCGGAACTCACCCTCGCGCAGATGATGGAGCTCACGCCTGCGGAGATCGCGCGCAACGTACATGCGCATCCTACGTTGAGTGAAGTTGTGATGGAAGCCGCTCATCATGCGGAAGGTCACGCGATCCACATGTAGTATCTTCAGGGGTTGTCCTGCATATTCCGGAATTCAACAAGAGAAATAACCGAGGCGGGTAATTAACCCCTTTTAAACCTCCCGCAGGTTCAAAACCTGCGGGAGGTTATCCATAGACATTGTCACTTCGAAGAAAAAGGCACGGAATGTGCACTTCCCGGCGTATACTGGAATATGAGGCGTTTTGATCAAGCTGAGGAGGAAGGGTATGTGGGAGCGCAGACAGGTAACCGAAGTTAAAGAGCGTCACAAGGAATCCATCCTTGCGAAACCCAATGTGCTTGGTGTGGGAACAGGGTATAAAACCCGGAATGGAAAGCAGCTTGGAGATCTTTGTGTCATTGCGATGGTGAGTCAGAAAATTCCACGAGCCGGTCTTGATCCCTCAGAGTTGGTGCCCGCTGAAGTCGAAGGGATTTCCACGGATGTCATCCAGGTTGGGTTCCTGCGTGCCCAACAAGAGCGCACCGACCGTTGGCGCCCAGCGCTTGGGGGAGTCAGTTTGGGGCATTACAAGATTACCGCCGGGACCTTTGGGGTGGTTGTCCGCGACCGAGAAACCGGCACACGCTTGCTTCTCTCGAATAATCACGTTTTGGCCAATAACAATCAGGGACAAAAAGGAGATCCAATCCTGCAGCCAGGCGCGGTCGACGGCGGCAGAGAAGAGAAAGACACTTTCGCAACCCTGGAACGCTTCTACCCGATCCGCTTCAGTCAGGGTCCAGTTGATTGCCGTACAGCCGAAGTATATGCTGGATTAGGCAATGCGATGGCGAAATTATTGGGGTCTAAGCATCGTGTGCAAGCTTACTGGAGTGACCCACAGGCGACGAATCAGGTCGACGCCGCCCTTGCCAAGCCGCTTAACGATATGGAAGTTCTCGACGAGATCTTGGAGATTGGAGCGATAAGCGGCGTTCTCCCGGCGATGCTTGGTATGCGTGTACGAAAATCCGGCAGGACGACGGGGTTGACGACGGGACAGATTAGGGTCCTGGACGCGACCGTCACCATCGACTACGGTGATCGAAGCGCGCGTTTCGAGGATCAGATTGTGACCACGGCGATGTCGCAGCCGGGTGATTCCGGCTCTCTTCTCGTGGCTGGGGAGTCCTTGCAGGCGGTCGGTCTATTATTTGCGGGTTCTGATCAAGTCACGCTGCACAATCCAATCCAATCCGTGTTGGACTTTCTGGATGTGATTCTATGACAACTCCTTCAGAATCTGAGACGAAACCCATTGCGGCCTACCAAAAGGCAATCGCGGTAAAGGAAAAGCACGAGGAAACTTTGCTTAATAAAGCCAACGTTGAGGGCGTGGGTGTGGGGCTGCGCATGCGCGCCGGGGAAATGACCGACGAGATGGTTTTGGTCGTGATGGTCACCCGAAAAGTGCCCCGAGCTCAATTGGCACCTGAGGATTTTATTCCGCCGGAGATCGAAGGTGTGCCGGTCGACATTCAAGAAATCGGGCACATAAGGGCGGGTTGAGGTCAGATCGGTTAGGCCAGATTGAAGTATTCCCCGTTGCGAGGATATCTGCATCGCCGGGGCTTGGTTGAGAACTATTCAACCCTCTCGATGACCCAGAAGTGAGATAAACCGAAAACCCGTAAGGGAGTCGCTTCTAGCGCCTGGAGGAGGGTGCGCAGCAGCTTCCCCGCGCTCGGCCAGCGAGCGATGATGTTATCGTAAGCCCCAAAGATCCTTGTGGTGTAAATAATCTTGACTGGCAAGCCGCGGAAGAGCCGCTCGAGATCTCCGCGTGTATAGACGCGCACATGCGGGGCGAGGGGATCGCGAAGTTGACGGGGGAGGTAATTGACCAGCGGGATGTTGCCGAAGCGGTACCGGCCGCGGAGATAGATGCCATGGGTTTCGAACGGATAGCCGCGATTAGGGACAAAGAGAATGAGCCTGCCTCCGCTTGAAGACTCTGATTTGGGAGTACGCAGCACACGGACGATCTCCTCAAGCGCAGCCTGATCATCATCTACATGTTCAAGCACTTCATGGGAGAGGACGAGATCGAAGGCTTCGTCGCTGAAAGGGAGATGCTCGCTGGCACCGTGGACGACTTTGTGGCCCTGTGTCGAGGCAGTTGAAACGTGATCGGGGTCGAATTCCAGGCCAAAGGTGTGGGGTGAGTGTTCAGCGAAGCGGGTTAAGTATTCGCCTACGCCGCAGCCGTTGTCTAAGATAACGCCAGACTCGCGGCCGTCTGCTCCAGTAAGGATCATGCGCAGACGGCGCTCCTGACCAGCGCGCCAAACATAGGATGGTTCGCCGCGCAACGCGGCTCGTTCGAAATCTCGTTCCGTCAACGGACTATTCCTTGAATAACCAAGATCTTACTTGAACCCAATTTTCTCGAGCTGCCGGAAAGCCAGCCCGAGCGCTGCAACCGAGCCGACCTGGCGAAATCCACCTTCAGACCAACTGCGGCGAGCTTCTTCGAGCGGGAGCCAGATGACCTCCTGCTCTTCAAGATCGCCAGAATCCGGCTCGGCAATCTGCCGGCATCCGGTGGCCAGAAAGAAATGTGCATACCCTGCGTAGTAATTCCCGCTCAGGACGACATCTCCGAGTTCATACCAGGTTTCAGCAAGACAGCCAAGCTCCTCCTCGAGCTCGCGCTTCGCGGCATCCAATGGGTTCTCCCCCTGCTCGAGTATCCCCGCTGGCGGTTGGATATCAACTCCATCAACGCCGCGCTTGTAGGATCGAACAAGGCCAATCTGCGCGTCGGATCTCACGGGCACGATCATCACGTATCCGGGAGTCTCCAGGTGCAGGTACCCCTCGATGATGCGCCCGTCTGGAAGACGGACATCATCTTCGAAAACCTGCATCCAGGGTGAACGGTCGAGCGCAAGCGTGCGTTTCAGTGTTTCCCAGGGTGTTAAATCGGGCATCTGTCAAACTCCCAACCCTATGGTAAGGACTTGGATGTATCGGTATGGAAGGTCAATTATATGCAGTTTTCCAGATTGCTTGAAGGTGTGAACTGGAAGAAGCGGGCTGAAATTTCCATTAGATCCAACCCCGCAATGTGTAGTAAATCAAGCCCATCCATTCTCGCAGCGCGGATTGGCTTACAGCCAGCGCCTCAAGATCAGGCACAATGCTGTTCGATGAGAAGCTGCTCGTTTCGGAGTGCTGGGTGGAGATTGCGGGAATAGGATCCAAGCCTTGCTCTAGGAAGGAGAAGTACGCCCGACGCATGTGGGTTGGCGATGTGACGAGGATAAAACGTTCGACGCCGGCCGCTGCGAGCATTGGCGGGACGTTGAGCGCCTGGTCATGGGTGTTGAAGGAATCCGACTCAAGAAAGATTCTTTGATTGGGGACACCCAGCTCCACCAGAGCATCGCGCATCGCTTTGCTCTCGGGTGTGAGCAGGCCGGCTTTTGGGTTGGTGCCGCCGGAGACGATCACGATCGGGTCATCGAGCATTTGATATAAACGAGCGCCCTCCATCGCCCGCAGCGCGCTCGACGCGCTTAAGGTATCCACTTCCAGTTCTCCAGCCCGAAAAGAGGCGCCGCCTCCGCCAAGGATCACAATCGCATCTACGCCGGCGACCTCTGTCGTAGAGCTGATGGGTTCGTAGCCAACGCTCAAGCCGCGTTCGAGCAGCGAGGCGGCGAAGGGGATGCTGAGCAATACGTACAGGATCGATAAGAATAGCAGCCAGCGTCTTCCCCACTTCTCGGTTTTCCAACCGATGAAGAGAAGGATTACACCGATGATGAGACCAATCATGAGGAACATGGTTGAGCCCGGGATAAGCATTTCTTTGAAGAACTCGGCGAACAAATCCATGGATTACTCCAACCCCCAAAGAAGGGGAAAGCAGCTGTAGACCCCATAGTTTTGCAAGGAAAAAGATGGGCTCATACCGTTTTTCCGAGTGGGATCACGGCGCGTGGGATGAAGGGGGTATCATGTTCGACCGAGCCGAGGTAGAGGTGGATCTTGTCGACAGTGAAGTTGAACACGGGTGCTGGAGGAAGCTCGATTTTATCCGCATCCCTGGGGTCATCAAAGCGGGCCAGAGTAAGGTGGGGATGAAGTTCGGTCCCATGTTCGCCCCCGTAAACCGGGTATTCTGGGAAGGCTTGTGAAAGTTGGTGATGAAGCTGCACGATCGGCTCCAGGTCTGAGGGCTCGAGGAATATCGCCCCTTTGAACGTCCCATAATCGTCAATTGTGACATCGAAAGGAGGTATCCCCGTGCACAGGTGATTGAGCTCCTCAATTGCTGTATCAACCTGTTCCGGCGGGACGAAGGGGTAGAGCAGCGTAATATGCGCAGGGACATTGCTCTTGAAGGATTCTACATCGTATCGCTCCCGAATCGGGAAGCAGAAGACCTGAACAGGTTTTGGTGGGATGATTAGTAGTGCAGTTTCCAATTGCATATTCGACTCGCAGGTCGCAGAAGCCCGGGCTCATCGATGGCGGAATGCAATTCCGGAACGGTGCTCACCGGTGGCTTTTGTCCACGTCGTCTTGTGGCATAAAAATAGTATACAGCACCCTGGACCTGAACGGGCGCGGAAGGAATACGCCGTTGACGACGCTTATTTGGGGGCTTGAGGGGGTGTCAGATCCTGACTTTGAAGGTGTGGATCCCCGTCGCGCCGTCCGGGCGCGCGCCGCCCGAGCGAGTTTCTTGAAGTGTCCCACTCCCGTCGTAGGCACGCACGCCGATTGTGTGCTCCCCGGGCTCGAAAGGCCAGTCGTACCGCCACTGGACCCAAGTCAACGGGCTGAGCGGCGGTGTGCGCAGTTGAGCCTCGGACCAGGGGTTGGCGTCGATTTGCACTTCGACGCTGCTGATGCCCCTGGCACCCGCGTAGGCGATCCCGCCGATCGGTAAAGTGTCGGCGTCCGCTTTTACGGTTGCGAGATCGGTGTTGTCGACCACAGAAGTCTGCTTGACGAACGCCTCTTGGCTCCAGCCCCGGTCGACCCAGTAGCCGGATCCCTCGTGATCGATCACTTCCAGGCGTGTGATCCATTTGGGTTGCTTCATCCCGTAGCGGTCGGGGATGGAGATGCGCAGAGGGTAGCCGTGTTCTTGGGTGAGTGGCTCGTCGTTCATCTCGTAGACCAGAAGCGTGCGCTCATCGAAGGCGTCATCAAGGCTGAGGCTTTCAAAGAAGCCGTCGGCAGATTCGACGCGGATTTCCTTGGCGCTGCTCTGCAAGCCTGATTCCGCCAGAATGTCGCCCAATCTGATTCCGGACCAGACGGCTGTTCCGATCAGGTCGCCGCCTACAGGGTTGGAAATGCACGACAGCGTGGCGACCTGGCGTATAGCAGGGCGGGCGCGGATCTGGGCGAGTGAGAGCGACAATGGAGTTAGAACCAAGCCCTCGACGCTCAAGCGCCAGGAATCTCCGTCTATGCGTCGGGGAAGGGCATTGATGTCGACCGTGTAGAAGTCCTCCGTGGCTGTCAGCTCGAGGCGGGTGCCCAACGCTGGATCAATGCGGACATCCAACGTCCCCTGCGGGGGGGATTGTGCCGGGCCGGATGTTTGACCCGGGTCCAGCTTGGATGCGGAGATATTGGCGGGCTCGGGAGACTCCCGGTCAAACCAGCGGGAGAGCGCTAAAGGCGCAACGGTGACGGTCAGGATGCCGCCGCCGACCAGGTAAAGAAACTGGCGCCGTGCGAGGGGAGATGAGGAACCGTCGTCGAAAGCAAGGTCGGAGGCTCGTTCCAGCCAGCCCAGGCTGTAGCCCCACCCGATGTTCACGGATGTCAGCCAGATCCAGTCCGGGAGAACGCCGGCATCTGATGAACCGATGCTCCTTTGCATCAGCGCTAGGATGACCGCGACCGCGAAGCCGACCAAAGCCCCATACGCGGGCAGCAAGAGGGGTTGTTTTCTTCCCGCCCGGCTGAGCATGGCGCCGAAAAGCGCGCCGAGCGCGGCGAAGAGCAAAATTGCGAAAGCTCTCTCGACGGTCTTGGCCACATCCCCGGTCGAGCTCAGGCCGAGACCGCGTATCAGACGAACGAGGAGATCAATCCCAAATGTGACGACCGATCCCGGCAGGTGGCGCGTGAGCCAATCGAAGAACGTGAAAGGTGGGGATGGGAGGGCGGCGAGCCGCTGTCCGAGATATCCGACGGCCACCACGGGCAGGCTGGTCAGAGCACCGAGCACGGCACCCCGAGATGAAGATGACGTCTGCATTGAGTGGCTCCTTATACGACAAGTCGGATTGTAGGATAGGAATATTAAGGGCTTATGATAAACCCAGCCTGGAGCAAATGCGACCTCTCTGGCCATGGGAAAGTCGCTCGGATGGCATGGAAAGAAGCTTTTTAGGCTGCTTATAAACCTGAATTGGACCAGACGAGGCTGATATAATCTGCCCATGCGGTCAAGGAAAATGTGGTTTCTTGTTGGTGCGATTCTGGTTGGTCTGCTCCTGGCCGGGATCTATCAGATTCCGAGCGTTAAATTTAACCTCGAGTGGCGCATTGATGCAGCGGTCGGCATCGTGCGCGGCTGGATATTTCCTCGCGAGCTGCTGCCAACGCCCTCCGGCGCAACGGTGATCACAACCCCGCCAACCTCCGTACCTTCCCCGACGCCAGAGGTGCTCCAGAGCGTTTCGAGTCCCACCCCTGCGCCCACACCGATTCCTTTGCCGGAATCGGTGATGCTCCCCTCACCAGAATGGGAAAAGCAGGATTGGAACAATTGCGGACCGGCGACGCTGGCGATTGCTCTGCACTTTTATGGCTGGGAAGGGGATCAATTCGAGATTTCGGATCTGCTAAAACCTGATCGCGGGGACAAGAACGTTAACATCGAAGAGTTGATCTATTTCGTTCGCAATCGAGCCGGTTGGCTGGAAGCTGATTCTCGTGTGGGTGGGACGATCGAGATTTTGAAGCGTTTCCTGGCGTTGGGATACCCGGTCGTGGTTGAAAAGGGGTATATCATCGAAAGCGATGGCCCTGATGACGGCTGGGCGGGTCATTATATGCTTCTTACGGGATACGACGATTCGCAGCAGGTTTTTATAGGTCAGGACTCATTCATCGGCCCTGACCGGGAAATCACTTACACCGACCTTAAGGATGGTTGGAAAGCCTTCAATTACGTATTCATGTACGTCTACCCAGTTGCCGATCCCGCGCCGCTCGAATTAATTTTGGGCCTGGACTTAGATGTTGATGTGAACCGCGAACGGGCATTAGAGCGCGCGCAGAATGAGATCGGCCTTGATCCTGAGGATGAATTTGCCTGGTTTAATCTGGGGACCAATCTGCTGTACTTTGAGCGTTACTCAAAGGCTGCCAATGCATACGACACGGCTCTAACTCTGGGGCTGCCCTGGCGGTTCACTCGCTACCAATTCGGTCCCTACATAGCCTATTTCCATTCAGGTCGGACAGAGGACGTGATTGCGCTGACAGAGGCAACACTCCAGCGCACGGCGAAAGCTGAGGAAGCGCTGCTCTGGAGGGGTTGGGCGCACTACCGACTGGGTGATGTGGGCGCAGCGATCGAGGATTTTCGGACGGCTTTAAAAGTCAATCCGAACTACCTTGATGCGCAGTATGCGTTAGAATACTTGGGCGTTGGATTTTAACCTTCCAATGTGAAAACATCAGATTTTACGACCGCCTGGGCGGCAAGATAGACTTCCACCGTTCCGGCGCGGATCCAAAAACCTAAGGAGAGGAAAGATGTTAATAAGCAAAGAGTTAACCGCGGCGATGAACGCCCAGGTTGGGAGCGAACTTGCGGCTTCAAACCAGTACATGATTATTGCTTCCTATTTTGACAGTGAGCAGCTCCCGGAATTGTCCGATTTCTTCTTTCGCCAATCCGATGAAGAGCGCATGCACGCGATGAAATTCGTGCATTATATTCTGGATGCTGGCGGTGAAGTATCGATCCCTGCGATCGATGCGATGCCGCAAACACTTGGCTCGGCGGAAGACGCGGTGAAGGCTGCGCTGGACTGGGAGCTGGAGGTCACAAACCAGATCAACAATATTATGAACCTGGCGATCAAGCAGAACGACCACATCGCCCAGAGCTTCATGCGCTGGTTCGTCGACGAACAATTGGAAGAGGTTTCCACAATGGACAACTTGCTGGGGGTCGTTCGCCGAGCGAGCGATCAACTTCTCCTGGTTGAGGATTACATCGTTCGACGTGGTAACCCACACGCACAGGCAGCCGGCGCTGAATAAGCCGGCACGTTTGCGATCAACGCCGCAGCTATAAGTTTAGCTGTGGCGTTTTCATTATTAGAGTGTGTATCCGATAGAGCGGAGATTATCCCCTGTGTTCCTTGGACCAGCCTTTCGAGTGCCGCAGGTGCTTGGGTGCGTCGAAATCTGTCGTGGTGAGGAACTCCTCAATATCTTTGATCTCGAGGAAAGCCCCGTAGTTTGTATAGTCTGAACCCGAGGGTATCGTCAGCGATCCATCCGGGAAGACCATGACGTAAAGCCGGTCCAGTGAATCATGATCCAGCCAATTGATCTTGAAAGCATGCTGGGAGCGTTCGACACTGGCTTTTAAGGACTGAAAATCATCATCGCTCACCACTAATTCGTCCCAGGCTTGAGGCTGCATGGCGCGCGGATAGGCTTGGAAGACGTTGTAGAAAAGGTGATTGGGCATATACGCCGCGCGCTCGTCCAGCAGCGCTACGATGGCGGGGATGTCGTGGATGTTGTGGAGCGTGACAGGGGTCGCCACCTTCACATCGATCGCCGGGAAACCGGCCAGGAAATCCAGGCAGTTCATGATGGCCGTGAAGTGCCCTTTCTTTTTAGTCTGGCTGGACACACTCTCCGATGCGCCGTCGAGCGGGAGCGAGATCAAGTCGATCCAACCGCCATAGCCGCGCGCGAAGCTGCGCGTCAATTCGTCGCCGGTCGTTGAGAGCGCCACCTCAAGCCCACCCTGTTTTGCCAGGCGGATGAGCATGCCGATGTCTGAGCGGAGGATCGGGTCACCGCCGGTGAAAACGATCCGCTGTGCGCCGCTCTGGGCAATCTTGCGCACGATTGCGGCGGCTGTTTTGGAATCAACTTCCGTTTCATCGAAGTCTTGCGGCCCCCAGCAGTATGGGCACTCCTGGTTGCAGCGGGAAGTCACGTGGAAATCGATCGTGGCGAAGGCGGGCATATAGCACTCCCACGAAAATAGTTCTTTGGAATCCAGTATACAGGGAGTTGGCTCGTATTTGTGTCAAGTGTTGCGATCTTGCAGGAGGTTGTAGATAAACAAGGTGATTATTCAGCGGATGAGATTTGTGATTGCGTCCGAGCGGACGCTGCTTGTTCGGATGCGAGGAATAGGGCGCTGTTCTTGACCATAGCATGCCGAATGGCGGATTGTGCGCTGCAGCATCTATAATCTTTGTATCGTTTTCGTCTGAACCGAGCTGTCCTTCACAATCTTCGCAACCCTTAAATTCCAATCCAGGGGCGCTCGGCTCAGTTCAACTCGAGATTATGTAGCGGCTCCGCGCCACATGAATCTCTTAATTCGTTAGGCCGCCAGTCCGAATTGGATAGGAAAACCATTTTGAATATCCCCAAGGCCACTATCAACGGGAGGCAAATCAATGAACATCAGACCTTGGCTATTTAACTTTGTACGCTCATTTTTAATTGTCCTCGTAGTCGCTTCGGTGATCACATACTTGTGGAACTTGGTATTTCATGCAGCTGGTGCAGTCGATTGGGAAACATCATTTCAACTGGCTATCATATTGGGGATAGTGCTGACCTGGGAGATGGGTCGCGAGCGTAAACAACGGGAGCAATAGAATAGGGCTTGTTTCGGGTTCGACCTGTGACATTTGTCTGTTACGCAAGGGGACAATCAGCCACTGATTGAACCAAACCGGGGATGCTGCGGCAGAAGCAAGAGATAATGGCGATGGGGGAATCTAGAGAGGCATGTGAGGGAGCGATCCCCGGCCGCTCATCCCGGAGCCGTTCGGCGGCCAATAATATACATATTTGGGCCCAGCATCCACATTGACACACATGGCACTCCGTGGTATCTACATTGTAGATACTTTAAGGAGGGCATTCGATGAAAACCAAAGTGCAGAAGTGGGGCAACAGCCTTGCGGTTCGTATTCCGAAGCCCTTTGCGGAAGAGATCGGGCTTGAACCGCATACCCCCGTTGAGGTGACCGTGGAGGGGGGGAAGCTGGTTGTCTCACGGTCGCAACCCTCTTCGATGAGCCTGGAGCACCTCGTTAAGGGGATTACTCCAGACAATCTTCACCGAGAGGTCGATACGGGCACAGCAGTGGGGAATGAAGCGTGGTAAGGAAGAAGGTGTATGTTCCGGACCGGTCCCATGCTGTGTGGATATCGCTAAATCCCCAGGCTGGGCACGAGCAGGAAGGTCGTCGCCCAGCTGTTGTGTTATCCCCGCGAAGCTACAATGCCAAGGTCGGTCTGGCGCTCTTTTGCCTTATCACCAGCCAGGTCAAGGGCTATCCGTTTGAGGTGCGGATTCCCGAGGGCCTGGATGTTGGCGGTGTGGTTCTATCGGATCAGATCAAGAACCTAGATTGGCGAGCCAGGCGAGTAGAATTCATTTGTGATCTGCCAACGTCAACTATCAACGAAGTGATCGCGAAAGCGCGTGCCCTGCTCGAATGAGAGGTAGAAGGAGCAATGGCCGCCGAACAACTCGCTGCATCTGACCATGGATGCGTGCCGATTTGATGTCAGTGATCATATCCATGGCCGTTCATCTCAAAGTTGTTAGGTGGCTAGTCGTTATTGAACAGCAAGTGCATAAATTGCGGACTTTAACGGTAAAGTTACAGCTGTCGTCCAAGGATTATTTATGCAACGTTACCTCAGTCAACAAGTTAGGTGAACTTGCTGATTCGGGAGGTTCTGAGGAATGAAGAATATATCAGGAAACTTGAGTCACGATAATCTCTGGATAAGATCTGGGTATGCTTTCCTGTATTTCTTTGCTTTCCTGGCCCTTGCTTATGCTTTCGGCTTTCTTATCTTGCCAGAAGGCGTCATGAAAGAGTTGCCCATACCTGCTCTTATGGTATTTCAAGCAGAGGCGTCCTTCTTCTCGTCGTTCATTAAGACCGCAGCCTACAATTCATTTATGCTGCTGGTCATCATAGGGATGAATCTTTATAGAGTTCGATCGCTCACTTTGGGTAATTTTCCGCTTTACACTAATACAGTTATTATGGGACTGTTTGCTGGAACCAACTCTTTCAGTGGAGATGTTTCAACTTTCACATTAGAAGGATGGCTGCTGTTCTTGCAAAATGGGTTTTTAGAGTTTTCTGCCTACATTCTCGCATGCGCTGCCACCGTACGTTTAGCCGTGTTCCATGCTAAAAGATGGCGTGGCGAGAAATTCAAGAAGATTCGGGAATTTAAGGAAATCAGGTTATCTAAACTTGAACTCTTGTTTCAGTTGATAGCTTTTGGACTGTTGGCTATTGCAGCATTAAACGAGTGGAAGCACATTAGCTGATGAAGAAATCGGCCATACCTGCACTCGAACCGCTAATCCACTACAAGGTGATATGGTTTGTTGGGGCGATGAGCCACCCAACCACCGCTGCAGCGGACGCTGGGGTACGCGCCGCTGAGCTCATCCGTTAGGCACCCAGTTTACTTCAACCCTGCATGAATCATGACCGGACATTTCTCAGACTATAGTGAAGCTCCTAGCGGTTGGGCTTTTAAG
>DAOUDJ010000124.1:0-17681 GCA_034430795.1 Anaerolineales bacterium
ATCAAAACCGATTGAAGTTCAACGCGGTTCTCGACGGATTTATTAGCGAAGGCGATCCGGCTGACGACATCCTCGCCGAAGGCTACCTGCGGGTTCATCGCCCCTTTCTTGGCCACAGTCGTCCCATCAAGGAGGTCAACCAGATAAGCGGCGACCTTCGTCGTCCCGATATCGATGGCGACGCCCAACAATTGCGCATCGCGAGGCAGGACGGCGATGACCTCTTCACCCCGCATGGCCAACCTCACACTCCAATTTAGCTCGCGCAGCATCGAGCAGAACGATTGCAAAAAAGGGAGTGAGAAGATCGGCGAGGGTACTCCAGCTTGTACCAACGCCGCTTGCAAACGGCTCAGATCGGATCGAACATCCATAAGTGAGGGGGGATCAAGATCGACATCCAGTGAAACCACAGCGGGGTTCAGGGGGACGTCGAGCTCCATCCCCTCCACCTGCAGCCGCTGCGGGCTTGTCAGGGACTCAGGCGGGATGTGGACCTTCAAATCGGATAGGGGAATGGTCTGGCACGCCAAGCGCTCGCCTTTACGGATCGCTCGCTCCCCAAGCGCAGCAATTTCCCCGGCTGTTGCCGGAGAGACCTCACCGGTCATAATCTGTATTCGACAGCTGTCACAAAGACCGGACCCGCCGCAAAGGGAAGCCAGATCTATTCCAGCCTCGCGTGCGGCGTCGAGTAGGTTGGCACCAGAGTCGACGTCAATACGCCGGCCGATCGGCTCAAAATCAATCTCGAATCGTTTCTGCATGCTGTCAGCTTCAGGCATTGTGATCTCGATATAGGCAGTGATCGCGCATGACGCAAAAATCACACAGGCTTTCAGCGGCTTTAATCTTCTCGCCCAAGCCGAAAACCACCGAAACCGTCTTGACCGGAGTCATCAAATACGTCTTAAGCAGCTTCACACCGATCGCTTCACTGTTGAGAATCCGGAAGATCTCCGTCTGACCCGCGTCAACCGACCACCCCTCCATCCCAGGGCTGAGCGGGCTGGACACTTGCAGCCCCTCGCTCTCCATACGCACCGCAATCTGCCCGCAGAAAGCTGTCACCAGCGCTTCAACTGCTGCTGAACCCAGCGCATCGATTGCATACCCCAGTGGGGCATCCTGAGCGAAACGCTCACCCGCAGCGCGTTCAAGATCGGGTCCAATCGTACACAGCGCGACAATGACCGATTGAGCCGGCCCCAAATGCTGGGCGATGAACGCGCCGCTCAATTCGAGCCCATCTTCCAAAATCAACTTTTCATGGCGAAGACCCTCAACTGCAAGCTGGCGATACAGAATCGAAGGCTGGATGAGCGCCATCCCCTCCTCGATCGCCGCACTCGCCGTTTCAACGAGGTCGGGCCGTCGCTTGCGGATTTCCGCCGCGGGGGCGCCCTGGAAGCGGATCACCTGGTCTTCGTCAATTGAAATGGGTAGTTCTCTCAATATAGGCATTATTTAATGGGTGCTCGCCTTTCACTCCCGCATCCATCTCGAAAGGCGATGCGGTTTGAGGGTTTCACCTGCGTTTTCAATAGGGAGCGGCTCTCCCCTTGAGATATCAAAGGCCTAAACTTTCGGCCAACACCTCAATCGGGTGCTGCGCCTGGATCCCCGTATGTTGAGAGATCCACCAGCGGCAGGTCTCCGAGTCTGTTACCACGATGTCTACTTTTGATTGCTCCGCCTGTTGGAAGAGAAGCTCGCCGACCTCGTACGCTACTTGATAGCGCTCGAGCTTGACACCGTAGGTACCAGCTACCCCGCAGCATTCTGATTCCGAAAGCACGATGTCAAGTTCCGGTATCCGTCGCAGGATCTCCAATGCCGGCGTCCCAATGCAATGGCTTTTAAGCTGGCAGGGCGCATGGTAAAGCACTCGCCTGGGAACCGGTTTGAGTCCGACATCCTCGATCACTTCACCGAGTTCCTCCAAAAGGAATTCGAAAATATCCCGCGTCCACTCCGCGATCAGATCAAAATCGCGTCCCGCTAAACCCAAGACCGCCCGATACTCATGCTTGAGCTCCAACGTGCATGATGTCGATGTACCTACAATCGGGATTTCTTTCTCTGCAAAGGGGAGCAAATGACGGATATTCGCTTCGCCATAGCGCCTTGCCTGACGGAACAACCCATTCGATTGCAACGGGAGCCCGCAGCAATTCTGCGGGGGAAGCAGAACGCTGCACCCCAATGCTTCGAGCACGGCAATGGTGGTCTCGCCCAACTCCGGCTCGTAGTGATTCGTGCTGCATCCGTGGAAATAAGCGACGAGCCGCTTTCCCGGATCTGCCTGATCAGGAGGCGTCTTCACACAACGTTCGGGGAAACGCTCACGAAATGTGCGCGCCGCGAATTTCGGCAAGGGAGCGCGGCGATGGATGGCGAGCAGCTTCTCAAGTGAATATCGGGCGAGCGAGTTTTCGAGCGTGGAGTTTACAAATCCCGCAAAAGGCTTGCTGAGCTGCCCCAGCATTTCGGGGCGAGAGATGAAATGATCGCGCAGAGGCGCACCGCGTTGTGCGGTCAGACGAGCTTTGGCCTGCACGTTCATTTCCGCCACAGAGACACCATGCGGACAGACACGTGAGCAAGCCCCGCATCCCGAGCACCAAGAGACTGTGGCATCCGGGATTGGCAGCCTGGGGTGACGGAAGCGCTCAGCCTGTGGTCCTACCGCCTTCGGCCCCAAGAACTGATCCGTAACGTTCATTACGGGACAAGCCGCAGTGCAAATGTTGCACTTCAAACAGTGGTCAGAAGTGAATCCTGCCTGGGCCAGGCGTGGAAACTCAATCTTCTGCATCCATGCCAAAGTTTTTACAGCCATATCATAGAATGGGATTTAGACATGTATCCTCAATTAACTACGGGATCCTAGAGCGAGAGCTGACCTTCCATGATTGCTACATATCACCTCTGGAATGCCTAAGGATCACCCTAACCACATAATTATTCCACCCAATCAAAGGTCCGCTGGACAGCCTTCTGCCAACCGCGATAGAGTTTTTCGCTCGCGGTTCGATCCATCTCCGGCTTCCAGGTCTGATCCACCTGCCAATGAGCGCTCAGTTCTTCAAGATCGCTCCAGAAACCTACCGCTAGCCCGGCTGCATAAGCAGCGCCCAGGGATGTTGTTTCAGTGATCTTAGGTCGAACAACCGGAACTCCCAGAATATCCGTTTGGAATTGCATAAGAAGCTCATTGTAGACCATTCCCCCATCGACTTTCAGTGAGGTTAACCGCACGCCCGAATCCTTTTCCATAGCATCCAACACTTCCCGCGTCTGGTATGCTGTCGCCTCCAACGCTGCTCGGGCGAGATGGCCACGATTAGTGTACCGCGTCAGTCCGGCGATCACACCGCGTGCGTCTGACCGCCAATGCGGGGCGAATAACCCGGAGAATGCCGGTACAAAGTAAATACCCCCATTATCATCAACCGATCTGGCAAGCGCTTCAACCTCAGGAGCACTCTGGATCAAACCAAGATTATCACGAAGCCATTGGACTAACGCACCGGCGATGGCGATCGAGCCCTCCAGTGCATAAACCGGGGATGCACCAGCTAACTGGTAGCCCACGGTTGTGATCAAACCGCTCTTCGAATGAACGATCTCCTCACCTGTGTTAAGCAGCATGAAACAACCAGTCCCATATGTGTTTTTCGCATCGCCTTCTCCGAAACACGTTTGGCCGACCAGCGCAGCTTGCTGGTCTCCCAGATCGCCGCATACGGGGACCTTGTCCTCGAGGGTGTTCCCCCATGGTTCGGGATCGGAGGAGGGCACAATTCTCGGTAACATACCTTCTGGAATGCCTAGAATTTCTAGTATCTCGGAATCCCAGGTGAGCTTCGCAAGGTCCATCAGCAGAGTGCGGCTGGCGTTCGTCACATCGGTGACATGCGCCCCGCCCTGCGGTCCACCGGTCAAATTCCAGATCAGCCAAGTGTCGATGGTGCCGAAGAGCGCCTCACCCCGTTCAGCCGCCATACGGACGCCTTCCATGTTATCGAGAATCCATTTGAGCTTGGGTCCGGAGAAATACGTGGCAAGCGGCAATCCAGTCTTCGCTCTAAAACGATCGATCCCGCCCTGCGTTTCAAGCTGGCTGCAGATCTCCTTTGTGCGCGTGTCCTGCCAGACGATGGCGTTCGTATACGGCCTTCCCGTCTTTCGATCCCACACGATCGTCGTCTCCCGCTGATTGGTCACTCCCACAGCGACGATCTCGTCCGTTTTTGCTCCAGCCTGAGTGATAGCCGCGCGCATCACCTCCTGCGCGTTCTCCCAGATCTCCAAGCCATCATGCTCCACCCAGCCCGGCTGTGGGTAGATCTGTTGGTGTTCCTTTTGTGAGCGTGCTGCAACCGCTCCATGACGATCGAAGAGCATACAGCGCGTGCTGGTCGTACCTTGATCGAGCGCGGCGACGAATTTCATCATAAGAAGTTGCCCTTGTGTTATCGCTGGCTGCTTCCCTCACAGCAGCGAGAGTGCCGTAACGCAAGCCTAAATGTTTGGGAAATACTTTTCAGGTGACCAGTTCCAGATGGTAATAGCTTAGCAAATCTCGCGTTTCTTACAAGCCGATACGGAACACGACAAATTCAGTTCCTCAAGTCTTACGCCATTAAGCACTCGCTCGATTTTATCAGCAATAATCGGCTCTCAACAAAACAAGTGGATGGTTACGTTAGTTTGCTCATGCTCAACGTTACGAACAAGTTGGAACAGACTCCAATACCCATTCCATGAAGCCGTTTCGAGTGAGCCATGAAACAGCGACCCTTTCAGGGGTTCGACATAATATGAGCGGAAACAGCTTCCACCTGTTGTCATTTCAAGCGATGCAGGAAGTCCTTATATTGATACACCCTTTATGGATAACTGGGTCCCTTTCCCAGAAACCCGTACACTTAATTAAGTCTCAGTAAGGATTTTTCCCTTCGGTGAACTAAGAACCTGCATCACATCAGTCACCCTGACGACGACACCCATCCAGAAGACATTCATACCTGGATCTCCTTACTGCCTAAAGAAAGCCGATGCCCTAATTATCACACCCGACTTTCGTAATATTCCGAGAAGCTATAAGATAAAGATTATGGTATCTTTGTGAAACATAGGAAAAATGCAGGCGCTGACCGTAAGACGTGAGCTAGACATCTCGGGGGTAAATGGAATCGAGGATTCGGATACATACGTGGAACCCATCCTTCAAACTCTCTACGATCAAATCATCCAGGGAAAGATGGACGAAACCGAGGCGAGCGTACAGAAAGCGCTCGGTGAGGGCCTTTCCCCTGAACGAATCCTCTCCGAGGCGATGACAGCGGCATTGGCGCGCGTGGGAGAGTTATTCGAGGCTGGCGAGTACTTCGTTCCGGAGATGCTGATTTCCGCCAAATCCATGCAGAAGGGGATGGCTGTTTTAAAGCCCCACCTGGTCGAAGTCGGGCTCGAACCCGCGGGTAAGATTGTGATCGGAACCGTCAAGGGGGATTTGCACGACATCGGCAAAAACCTCGTGGCCATGTTGTTGGAAGGCGCCGGGTTTGAGGTCGTCGACCTGGGGACGGACATCGCCCCTGAATCCTTCATCGAAGCAATCGAGCGCGAGGGAGCCGATCTGCTCGGGCTCTCCGCCCTGCTCACCACGACGATGGAGAACATGCGCCTGACGATGCAAGCAATCCAATCCGCGGGCGTGCGCGATCGCGTCAAAGTGATGATCGGCGGAGCGCCCGTCACGGAGGCTTTCGCACAAGACATCGGCGCAGACGGCTATGCGCCTGACGCGAGCCGTGCCGTCGCCCTGGCGAAGGAATTGACTCATTGACGGTGCCAGGCCGATTATCACTCTCTAACCCTCACCGTTCTCCTTCCATATAAACTGCGAGCAGTAATGTATGCGCTTTGGTGAGATACTTTGTTACCTGCTGGATATGGATGGGACAATCTACCTGGGTGATCAACTGCTTCCAGGCGCTCATGAATTCATCCAACTCCTTACAAAACGCGGCATCCAATACCTCTTCCTGACTAACAACTCCTCCCAATCGAGAGTTGATTATGGTGATAAACGCAAGACATTGGGACTCGACACCCGCGCGGAAAACATCGTCACCTCTGGCGAAGCCACCGCCTCACTGCTCGCAGCGAGAGGGGGGGCGGCCTAAATCTACCTGGTAGGGACACCCTCCCTTGAACGAGAGTTCCTCGATCATAGTTTTGAGCTCACCGACGAGAACCCCGGCAGCGTCGTGCTCGGATTCGACACGACACTTACCTATGACAAATTGGCCCGGCTGTGCGCCTTGATACGTAAAGGCACCCCCTTTATCGCCACACACCCCGACCTCAATTGCCCGACAGCAGACGGGCCGATCCCGGACATCGGCGCGACGATCGCCTTTGTGGAGGCTTCGACCCGAAGGTCACCGGACGAGATCATCGGCAAACCTTATAAACCGCTGGCCGACGCGATCATGACCAAGACCGGACTTTCCGCATATCAGATCTGCATGGTCGGCGATCGTCTTTACACCGACATCGCCATGGGGTAGCATGGATTCCAAACGGTCCTGGTGCTCAGCGGTGAAACCCAGCCGGGAGACCTTGCCCAGTCTCCCTACAAACCAGATCTCGTTGTAAGCGGAATCGGTGAGCTCGCACAGATGATCAAAGATCAAGGGTGATATTTCGACAGTCGAAACTGCTCATCAATGGGATATCGCCACGAAAATTCCTGATCCACATTGGATGGAAAGAGTGCAATTTCACAGATTGAGGTCGCGCCCAATGAAGACCATGTTTAACATTGAGGAGGGTTCATCACAATGCAAACGATTTTAAGAGGTACCGGTGAGGAAGTCGTCATCGATACGGTTGGACCGGTCATTCTCATTGGTGAGAAGATCAATCCAACCGGGAATAAACGCCTGGCACAAGCTCTTCAGGAGGGGAATTTCGACTATGTGCGCCAACTAGCAACCCGGCAGGTAGTAGCCGGTGCGGATCTTTTAGATGTAAACGTCGGTGTGCCTGGCGCGGATGAGGCACGCCTGCTCAAGGAAACAGTAAAAACCATAGCAGAGATTACGGATGTGCCCATCTGCCTTGATTCAGCCAACCCGGAAGCGCTCGCCGAAGCGCTTTCAATCACCCCCGGAAAACCACTTGTTAATTCTGTGAACGGGGAGGAATCTTCACTCCGGAGCATCTTGCCCCTGGTTAAAGAGCATAACTGCTCCGTGATCGGCTTATCTATGGGTGAAGATGGAATCCCGAAGGACGCAGAAGGGCGTCTCGTTGTCGCTGGGAAAATCATCGAACGGGCCGGCAAGCTTGGAATCGCCGCAGAGGATGTGATCATCGATCCTCTTGTGCTGTCGGTGAGCACAGATCACGAGGCCGCCACTATCACCTTGCAAGCGATTGAACGCATTCGGGCGGAGTTCGGAGTTAGCATCATTCTTGGTGCAAGCAATGTCTCCTTTGGATTACCCGAGCGTCACACACTCAATCAGAGCTTCCTCGCCTTAGCGCTTGCTGCGGGTGCGAACTGCCTGATCAGCGACCCCTTCAAACTGAGCATGACACTCAGGGCGACCGACTTACTCCTTGGTCGCGATCCTTTTTCAGCCCGCTATATCGCTCATTTCAGGGCGATGAAGGTTCGGGAATCCTAGTTTTCCACTCTGCCACGTCTTAAACGCATCGAGCCCGACAGCCAACTCGGGCTCGATTTGTTGTCGGGATCTGAGTTCACTTGACCTTGAAGGTGATCGTTTTCGGCTTGATATCCTCCACCTTAGGGAGGCTCAGGGTCAGATTGCCGTCTCTAAATTCCGCTTTTTCCTTATCGGCATTGTCTATTGTCGGCAAGGAGATCGAGCGAATAAAGCTTTCTAATCGGCGCTGACGAATATAGGCATGCGCCCTTTCCCGAACTTCATCCTCCTTGGTTTCACCACGGATGGTAAGCGTTTCGACGGAATGGTTACCTGCGTGTTAAACGTGTCATCATACACATCCCAAGATTTTCAATGGAGAAAGATTCTGATTCCAAAATGATAAGAATAATAATATTCACATCAGAAGTGGAACAGATCTGTATTGAAAACTGGTTTAGCTACCCATCCGTGGACGAACATGCTGCCAGGGAATTCGAGGCGCGTGATGGAACGCTGACCCGCTACCCGTTCATTCGTTGATCGAAAACTCATCCATCGACTGGATGTGAGAAAACGGTAATCACTGGTAAAAAATGAAATCAAGATTGCCTGGTGATTGCCCCTTGATTGTAAAGATTTGCGCCAGCTCACTATGGTGTTGCATCCCATGCAAGATGAGATGCTGTAGGATGCGCCATAGCTGGAAGGTTCTCGGATTACCCCGCATATCGGTGAGCGTGAGATCAGCCTCAATTTCAACATCTCTCAACCCGTTCAAATACATCTCCCAGGCTGACTCTTCCATCTCGAATTCACTCGTGATGGATTCAATGGTTGGAAAGTCTTCCGCCTGAATACCCGGCTGCTGCTGGAGTGTCTCCAGGCCGATTCGCCAGCCTTGATCTGCTCGTAACAGGTGAAGGAAAAGATCATGGACCGAACCATGGCCATACTCACCATTGTCATGATAGACCTCTTCATCCAGAGATGCCGCACTCTCGAGCAATCGCCGCGTTGTGTGCCAGTGGTACGAAAATAATGTCTGGTAATGCGCACTAAGTGACATGGGAATTCCACTCCTTCTTCGAACCTACACTAAAAAACGTCCGTATTGTCAATTTCACGAGGCGAGATGAATATACGATTAAATCAACTTCAGAAAAAGCGCTCCCGAACGCTTTTAATAGTCCATATATATCCGAAACTTAGTATGGGTGAAGCAATCAGTTCGGAGGATTCTGCGCTACCTAGACATTGTTTTGAGCGGCCCGGTCAACACTCAACGCCAGGTCCCGCGCCATTTCGCCTGCACTCGGGTAACGCTTTTCCGGCTCTTTCGCCATCGCTCTGAGAACGACGTTCTCTACTTCTGGAGCGGATCGAAAGGGGCTTGCCCCTCTAGAAGCTCATAGATTACTACGCCAAACGAGTAGATGTCGGCGCGCAGGTCCGCGGGTTCCCCACGGATTTGTTCGGGGCTCACGTAGGCAGGTGTGCCCATAAACATCCCCGCGGTCGCTTGTGTCATCGCGCCCGCCATGCGCGCCAAACCAAAATCCGTCAACACCGCCTTTAAATCGGGAGGGATCGGCTTGAAGGGATCCACTGGCAACGTGTCGCTCTCCAGGACAATATTGGATGGTTTCACATCCAGGTGAAGGACACCCGATCCGTGGGCGTAATCCAGCGCCGAGGCCAGCGAACGGACGATCCCGACGACAATGTGGAGCGGCAGCAGCAAACCCTGCCCATGAATCACACGCAGGTATTCGTGCAGCGGCATACCCTCGAGCAAGTCCATGATGATGTAGGGCCGCCCCTGCACAACGTTGCAATCCAAGCAATGCACGATATTTGGATGCTGCATCCTCGCGATCGCCTCTGCTTCACGCTGGAACCGCCGTTGAAATAACGGATCCTCCCGAATCTGGGCGTGCATGATCTTCACCGCGACAGATCGTTCTTCAACTTCATGCCAGCCAAGGTAGATCGCGCCCATCCCACCGCGCGAGATCAGCTTATCAATACGCACTTGTGCTACTTTTTTCCCGATCCAATCGTCCATGATTCAACTTAATTCAGAGATCGCCACGGCCAAAGTGCAATTTTCCGTGAGATTAATAGGATTGCTCTGGGATTAGTTTGCCATCCAAATACGTTTCGATTCCCATTACTTATGACTGTGCGATGTCGCGAAATATTACATATCCATAGTCGATTCTCATTAACAATCCTAAATCCACGCATAAGCTCGATAAAAATCCACACAATTCCTTCATGACTTCCTAACAGGTTCCACAAAATCCTTTCCTATACTTTCGATCTGAAAGTCCAATAAGAACAATACGAGGAGCTGGAACCATGTTAAAGAAGTTCTCCAAGAAGACCCTATTAATCGCAGGCGCCATCCTCATTGTCGTAGTTGGCAGCGGTTTTGCGTATTACAACCTCGCATACTTGCCAGCGCAGACAGCAGATGAACCCAAAATTCAAACCGCCACTGTTCGTCAGGGCGATCTGGTGGTCTACGCCAGCGGGTCCGGCGTCTTAATCGCTGGCGATGAAATCGAGCTTGGGTTTGGGACCAATGGCCCGGTCGCTGAAATCCATGTTCAGCCTGGCGATCAAGTCATAGCCGGCGATGTGCTCGCAGTCCAAGGAGAGCGCGAACAATTGGAAGCCGCTGTAGCAGCGGATGAGCTCTCTGCGATCAACGCCCGGCAGTCGCTCGACTCCATCTACGAGAAAGCCGACGTCGCCACCGCTCAAGCGCAAATCACTCTAGCGGATGCCCGGGATGCGCTTTACAGCGCGGAATATACGAACATCGTTCAGCAGGAGGGCAACCGAGCCAGCCAGGCCACGATCGATGCCGCCGCAGCCGAGCTTGAGAATGCAGAGGATGCTCTAGCCCGCGCGAATGAGAAACTCAACCAGGACCCTGACGATGGGGCCCTCCAAATAAATTATGCGAATGCAATGAGCAAGTACCAGACCGCACTGGGGAATTGGAACTGGTACACAGGCCAACCGACGGAGATCCAGCAAGCGATGCTTGACGCCGAGATCGCGATGACAAAAGCTCTATTAGGGCAGGCTGAACTTGAGTGGGAACGCGTCAAGGACGGCCCGGATGCGGACGAAATCGTGAAGGCGGAACTGCAGCTCGCCAACGCTGAAGCGAAATTGGCCATTTCCCAGCGCGATCTGGAACAGTCGATCATCGTTGCGCCAATGGACGGCACGGTGATCACCGTAAATGCAAATGTGGGGCAGAACGTGTCGGGGACTTTTATTACCCTAGCGGATCTCTCCCAACCGCATCTTGAGATATTTTTAGACGAAACCGATCTGGGGAAAATCGATCTCGACTATGCAGTCGAAGTGATCTTCGATGCCTTGCCGGATGAGGTCTTCAAGGGAATTGTTATCCAAGTCGATCCGGGTCTATATACATCCCAGGGTGTTTCTGCTGTGCGCGGCTTGGTTAAGCTCAATTCTGAATCAGTGGTCATGTTGGACAACCTGTTGATTGGCATGAACGCTGCGGTGGACGTTATTGGCGGCAAAGCCGAGAGGGTAGTTCTCGTACCAGTCGAAGCGCTGCGCGAACTTTCACCTGGTGAGTATGCAGTCTTCGTACTGGAAGACGGTGTACCCAGACTCAGGACTGTCGAGGTTGGCCTGATGGACTTCACCTTTGCTGAGATCAAGTCCGGTCTTAAAGCGGGCGAGATCGTCACCACTGGTATCGTGGAGACTGAATAATGCCCCAACAAACAATCATCCAAACATCAGACGTGAGGAAAGTCTACGGCATGGGGGAGATTAGCGTGGCAGCGCTGGATGGTGTGAGCATCACAATCCAGGAGGGTGAGTTCGTCGCCATCATGGGACCCTCCGGCTCAGGAAAAAGCACATTGATGAACATTCTCGGCTGCCTCGATCGACCTACAGATGGTTTCTATGTCTTGGACGATGAAGATGTGAGCGACCTGGATAAAACCGAGTTGGCCGCTATCCGCAGCCGGAAGATCGGATTCATCTTTCAATCCTACAATCTGCTCTCCCGCACCACCGCTCTTGATAATGTCAAACTTCCATTAATTTACAACCGGGAAAAAAAGCTCAGCCCGGAAGAGCGCGAAGAAACCGCTCGGCATAAGCTGGAAGCAGTTGGTCTAGGGGATCGCCTCCATCACCAGCCGCACGAACTCTCCGGCGGGCAGCAGCAGCGGGTGGCGATCGCCCGGGCACTGGTAAACGATCCTGTTCTCATATTGGCGGATGAGCCCACCGGAAATTTAGATACGCGATCCGGAGAAGAAATCATGAGTTTACTCCATGAGCTGCACGAAGATGGAAGGACTATCGTGATGGTCACCCATGATCATGAGATCTCCGAACATACACAACGGACCATCCATCTACGCGATGGTAAGGTCGAAAAGGTCATCAAAAATGGGGAAAAGCACGCTCTGCGAGAGAGAAAAGGGGAATCATCATGAGCCCATTCGAGTTCCTTCTTGTTGCCTGGGAGAGCATTTATCGTAACAAGACCCGTTCTCTCCTGACCATGCTGGGAATCATCATCGGCGTCGCTGCGGTCATCATCATGATCGGCATCAGCGCCGGCACCGAAGCCGCGATCGAGGAAGAAATTACAGGGCTAGGGACAAACCTGGTCTTCGTCAACTCGACGTTCTCACGCGGGGGATCTGGCTCCGGGAGTAGTGGAGTATCTGGAGGCCTGGTCTACGACGATGGTTTCGCGATCGGCGATGAGGTTGAAGGAGTCGCTGGCGTAACTATTGAGCAAGGTGCCATTGCGACGATCAAAGCCGGCGGCGTGGTACTGGAAGACGTTTCCATCCTCGGAACGACCCCTGACTTTCCCTCGGTGCGAGACATTGAGATGGATGAGGGGCGGTACTTCAAGCAGCGAGAAGTCGATCAAAGTCAGAAAATTGCAGTTCTAGGAAACCGTCTGGCGGAGGAGCTCTTCGGAGATGCCAATCCCATCGGGCAGGTCATCACCGTAGGCACTACCAAATTGACCGTCATCGGCGTACTTGATGAGAAAGGGATGGTGGGTGATGTTGACTATGATAATCGTCTCTACCTCCCAATCACCGTTGTTTTCCAGAAATTTACCCCCTCCCAATTTGCAAAATTCCGCGGCGACCGCGTACGGGTGATCTACGTTGAAGTTGAGAGTGAGGCAACCCTTGATGATGTGATCCTGCAAATCGAACTCTTACTCGCCAAGCGCCACGACGTTTCGTTGGAGAGCCCTGATTTCAGCGTAACTACACAACAGGACATTATCAAGACACAGGAGGCGACGACTGCTGCTTTCCGAAGCCTATTGGCGTGGGTGGCTGGCGTATCGCTTATTGTCGGAGGCATCGGCATCATGAACATCATGCTCGTTAGCGTGACGGAACGAACCCGTGAGATCGGGATCCGGCAATCCGTCGGTGCCACACCGAATGACATTCGCTGGCAGTTCCTGACCGAAGCCCTGCTCTTGAGTCTTGTAGGTGGAATGTTCGGTGTTCTCGTCGGTGTAGGTGGGGCATGGTTCTTCGGCTGGGCAAGTGATATGAGAACCGTCATCATCCCCAGTTCGATCTTGCTTGCCTTCACATCCGCTGCGGTTATCGGCGCCTTCTTCGGCTTCTATCCAGCGAATAAAGCCGCGCAGCTCGACCCGATCGAGGCTCTACGGCACCAGTAAATTACTGCCGATGATGGCACGTTTTTGATTTTGGTAAGGGAAAAACAACTACACATAAGAAGAGTGAGGAGTGAAGTGATGAAAAATTTAAAAGTCCTAGGAGTGCTCGTTAGTTTGACACTAATCCTTGCCGCCTGCGGCGGTACCAGCAGCACAGCAAATAATGCGGCGACGGTGTTGAATGAGGATTACACTGACGCCCTATCCGTCCAGACCCAGCTCACCCTGGGCACCTTGAAGCTGGAAGAGACCGATCTTGCTGTTGATTCGGAGCAAGCTGCTGAGCTGCTGACGCTCTGGCAAGCCATTCGCAGCCTGAGCTCGAGCGACATCACTGCTGAAGGTGAGATTGAGGCGATCGTCAACCAAATTCTGGAGACGATGAGTTCTGAACAGCTCGATGCAATCGCGGCAATGGAACTTACACAGGAGGGTATCTTCGAGCTCACAGAAGAATTAGGCATCGCCCGTGGCGGTGATTTGACAGCTGATGGTGATTCACGCAGCAGCGCGCCAGACGGGATTGTCCCTGGATCCGGCGGTGGTCCGGGCGGTGGTCTGGGTGGTGGTCTGGGCGGCGGGGGATTTGGTGAAGGCAGTGGAGACCTGGACCTGGATCCAGAGCAAATCGCTACACTTCAGGCCGAACGAGCTGAAAAGCTGTCTTCAGGAGATCGATTCTCGATGTTCTTGATCAATCCTCTCATCCAGATGCTCGAGGAAAGATCGCAATCGTAGGCGTACTATTCGAAAAGCGGGGGCGGTTCAGGGACCGCCTCCGCGTTAGTGTGAGCGCATTACAAGCGGATAGCTTGACGATTCTTGTAACTAACGACTTTCATAGTATCGTTAGTTTTTCTTGATATGCTTACATTGATCGAGCACACCAGCGATCATACACACATATCGCCCCATCACGCTGGAGTTCTCAAATCTAGGTGGAAGAGTGAGTTGGAAAACCCGATGGTAAAAAAGATTCTGGTTGTCGATGACGAAGAGCGTTTAGTGTCCTTAGTGAAAGCTTACCTCGAGCAGGAAGGCTATCGGGTTGCGACAGCCAGAGACGGCAGAGAAGCCTTAATCGTCGCCCGGGCTGAAAAACCCGACCTGATCATCCTGGATATCATGATGCCGGAGATGGATGGCTACGAGTTCATGCGCCTGCATCACAGGGAAGAAAATACACCGATCATCCTTCTCACTGCGAAGGTGGATAACGACGATAAGGTCGTCGGCCTGGAATTGGGCGCGGATGATTACGTAACTAAGCCTTTCCGACCGCGCGAACTCTTAGCCCGCGTCCGCGCGGTCTTGCGCCGTGCAGGAGAAACTGAGCCAACGGCTGAGACCCTTCGCTATGCAGATATTACGCTCGACCGAGAGAGTCATAGCGTAAAGGTAGGGGAATCGTTTGTGAACCTGACCCCTTCAGAATTTGACCTGCTTGCAGTTCTGATGTCAACGCCAGGTCGGGTGTTCTCTCGCCTGGATCTACTGGATCACATTCAGGGTGTCGCTTATGGAGGCTACGAACGCACAATCGACGTACACATTAAAAATTTACGCTCAAAGATCGAACCCGATCCGCGCTCGCCGCGCTATATTGAAACAATCTACGGCGTGGGCTATCGCTTCACCAGGGAATAAACAAATGCGCTCGCTAAGCTTGAAACTCATCCTCGCCTTTCTGGTTGTCGTCATGGTTGCGGTGGCGTTTGTGGCGGTCATCGCCAGCCAAACGACGGCGAAGGAGTTCGCCGACTTCATCTTCGGCCAATATCAGGAAGAATATATCTCCCAGCTTGAAGAGTTCTATCGCGATCACGGTGAATGGGCCGGCGTGGATGCGGAAGTGTCATTTCCCGGCAGGATTCCCCTGGATGGACATATCCCTGCCGCGAGAGAAAGAGGCGGCATCACGATCACCGACGAGGCTGGGATGGTCATCATCGCCGGCTCTGGGTATCAAATTGGGGATACGGTCTCTCAAGCTGATTTTGCAGACGCAGATCCGATAGCGGTTGATGGACAGACCGTGGGCTGGATACTCTCATTGCGCTTGGAATTCGGGCGGGGACCGTCTGAAGCACTTTTCCTGAACCGCATCAATCAGACGCTCATTCTTAGCGCGATCGGGGCATTGTTTGTCGCTCTACTCCTGGGGATATTTCTTGCTCGCACTCTCACGCGTCCGCTTCGTGAGCTGACAGCTGCGACGCGCGCAGTCGCTGATGGGGAGTTGGGTCTGACCGTGCCAGTACGCTCTAAGGATGAATTAGGCGAACTAACCGTATCGTTCAATCGAATGAGCGAAGAGCTCGATCGGTCGACCAGCATTCGCCGCCAAATGACTGCCGACATCGCCCACGAGCTGCGCACACCCATCAGCATTATCCTTGGGCACGCTGATGCAGTACACGATCGTGTACTCCCACCCACCCAGGAGACATTCGACATCATCCGTGATGAAGCCTGCCGCCTTGAACGTTTGGTCGAAGATCTACGCACGCTTTCAATGGCTGATGCAGGAGAGCTGACGCTCACGCGTCGCCCAATTTCCCCGTATACCCTGCTGGAAGAGGTAGCTGCCGCATATCATCCGCTTGCTCTTGAGAGAGGGATCAAAGTGCGCAGCGAAATTGCTTCCGATCTACCTGAGGTAAATGTTGACCCAGACCGAATGGCGCAGGTGTTGGGCAACTTACTGAGCAATGCGCTGCGTTATAAACTCAAAGGAGGGAGCGTGACCCTCGCCGCTTCACTTCTGGAGCAGGAGGTCGAAATACGCATCCAAGACACTGGGCCAGGCATTGGAGCCGAGGATATCCAACACGTCTTCGACCGCTTCTATCGGGCGGATAAGTCGCGCCAGCGTGACAGCGGTGGTTCGGGTCTGGGCCTGGCGATCGCGAAGTCGATCGTAGAAAATCATGGCGGCCGCATCTGGGCGGAGAGCACCGACGATTCTGGGACGACATTCGTCATCGTGCTCCCAATAGACAATCGCAACGACCATGACGATGCAACATCTAAATAGTCTGGGATTAGCTTACTATCGCCATCCTCAGATCTCCGACTTCGCTCCACTATCAAGATTGGCAATTTTTTCAAGGGCAGCCTTGGCGGTCATTTCGAATTCGGTCCGATTCACTGTAATCAGACCCTCTCCCGCGAATCGGGATAATATCTTGCACACCATCACGGGAGTTGTGCCAATTATGGCCGCCATTTCATCCAGCGTCTGCTCACGAGCAATGCGGAGATCGGCGCTATCTTCAAACTGAGTAATGATTAAGCGGGCCAACCGACCGGCGACCGGTTGGAAGGTTAGATCCTCGATAAAATCGCTAGCTTGCCGAATCCGTCTCATCAACATCAGACACAGCGCCCATAAAGCTTCTGGATTCTTCTGGACAAGTGGAAGAATATGGCTTCCGTGCCATAGATAAATGGAACTTCTCTCCTTCACTTCAAGAGCTGCCGGTAAGGGACCCTCATCGAAAAGAGATGGGCTCCAAAAAACCTGCTCAGGCTGTACCTGGAGCGCGCCCAGGATGCGCCCTTTTGTTGATATCTTCACAACGTTGATTAGTCCAGTATCAACCACAAACAGGTACGGCCAAACGTCCCCATAATGAGCAATATATTCATTTTTATCATAGCTTTTTCGAATTGCGACTTGCGCCAGTTCCAATCGCTCCTGGTCGCTTAGGCCTGAAAATTCAGACACGCCCGCGATCAATTCGATAAGTCGTTCCATCTGCAATCATCTTTAGATGAGCCCCTCAATTATCTTTATAATCTTTCCTTAAGGAAATGCAATTTGCCTGTTTTAGTGCCATAAATGGTGGTATCCCACCAAATTATCTTCCAAGAGGAGAGAGAAAAGATGAACGATGTAAAGGACTCGATCGCCGCCCGCCGGACAATGGCTATTCTAGCTGTAGTTTTAGGGCTTTTTATCGTCATATTCGGACCTTCCCTGATCCAATCCACCTTAGATGCATTGATGGAAAAGATTGCCAGCCTCATACCCACACAACCAAACATGGTGCTTGCTGGGGTTCTGTTGCCAACATTTTTCTTCATCTTTCGGGGATTTGATATGGTCGCCGGCATCACCCTCGTCCTAATCGCCTATCCCCTTTGGAAAGGAGAAACCTGGGCATGGCCTGTGGCGCTCAGTTGCATCTCATTTCCTACGCTTTTCGGAATTTACACATCCCTGCCGTTTTTGGTCCAGTTTG
>DAOUDJ010000125.1:0-83495 GCA_034430795.1 Anaerolineales bacterium
CATACGTTATTATACGCGCCGTGTTTTCATAGAGAGCTAGTACCGCGGGACCAAGAGAGCATACTGTCAGGTCTTTGAGACATATTTGTAACAATATAAAGACAAACTTAAGCTCAAGATCAGTTCGCCTCTACATTCCGAGTATTTTTTCCAACCCTTTCGCGCCCCAGAAATAAACCCACCAAGCGCCCAGGATCAGGAAGGGACCATACGGAATCGGTGTAAATGCGCTGTAGCGGCGACGTATTTTCATATACATTAAATAGGCAATACTGAACAACCCGGCGGCCAGGATGCCTCGCAGCAGCGCTTCGATCACACCCGGAAAACCAGCAGCCAACCCGATGATCGTAGCGAGAGTCACATCACCGAAGCCAAGGGCGACTTCATCGTCGGCATTACCTTGCCCCCGGGCGATACTGCGAGCGAATATCCCTCCGAGCAGGTAGAGCAGGAAGAACACGCCGAAGCCAACTGCCCCACCCACAATTACCCGGCCCAGACTCATCTCCGCATCTAAATAGCCGAGCAGAATAAATATAATGGCCGCCGGAAAAGTAACAACATGAAGTATGAGTTTGTGCTCCATGTCGATGACGATGATGAGCATGAAAACCATACTCACAAGCAAGGCCGGCCAGAAATTCGCTGGGGAGCTGCTCCATGAGTAAATCCCAATCGCTCCTGCGCTGGCAAGCAGTTCAACAAGCAGATTTCGCGCCATGCGTCTGGAGCCGCAATACTTGCAGTGCCAAACGCGAGCGATGACCGCGGGAATAGCGAACCAAGCGACCGCTGAGAATGGGGCTGTGCAGGCAGGGCAGCGTGGCACCGCTGGCTTGCGATAAAACGGGAGACTATCTGCAAGCCAGTTGATGCTGACTCCTATGGACCAACCGAGGATGGCAATCGCAATAATCATAGGGACTGATTATACATATTCCTTGGAATACCGACGTGATATTCCTCTCGTCAATACAACATGGCTGAGCAGTTTCTTCCTGATTATGCGAGGAACGAAGTGACGTGGCAATCGCCGCTTCTCACCCAGGAGGATTGGTATCCTTCAGCTTCGCCCTCGATTAAACCGAGAACTTAGCAAGATAAGCTATGCGACGAAGATTTCTCGCTCTCCTTAGTAAAAGATCCGTGTCAACGAAAAACGAGATTCTTCGCCTTCACTTTGCTTCGGCTCAGAATGACATACCGTGTAGGTATGGCTAAAGCTGAATCACCCCCATAATAGTGCCGTTTCGAGCCCTTCGGTTTCACTCAGGATAAACTCCGCGAGAAATCCCTAAATTGAACCTTTAAATAAATACAGCTTTGGAATCGAAAAGACTCCTTCCCTTAGATCCTCAGACAACAAATAGACTAGGCATCCTCGGCAAACGAGTGCTAGAATGCTCCTATGCGTGGCGACCTACCCCAACCCGATCGTGACCGCCTTAGCACGCTGACGGCACTGGTGATACTGAGCTATGCCTTAATCCGCATCGTTGTCCTGCCTATCTTCTCGGTGGATCTCACTTTCGCAGGTTTGATCTTCGAATTCGAGGTGGATACTCGCCTGATCATGCTGGCGCTTGCGGCAGCGCTTACCGTTGCTGGGGCAGACTGGCTGCTCCGGTCTCACCCAGCGCTGAAATCAGGCGGCCGGACATTTGAGCATTGGATCATCCCGGGCTTGACCGCGCTCGCTGCGGGGATCATTCTAACGCGCTTACCGGAAGGACCTGCGCTTTGGATCGGCCTGGCGGTTGGAGCAACACTTTTAATGGCGGTGCTCCTGACCGAGTTTTTAGTCCACGATCCAGCAGACCCCCGGCACGACCTAGCTGCAGTGGTCTTGAGAACGCTCGCCTATCTCCTATTAGTCGGAATTCTATTCACGATGCATGCCGTCGATCTGCGGTCTGTATATCGTGTCCCGCTGTCGTTGGCTGTTGTCACTGTTATCAGTTGGCGGCTGCTACAGCTTCCCACATCCGCTGATGGCCAAGCTATAGTTTTCGCGTTGATCGTTGGCGGGATTTCGGCAGAGCTTATTTGGGCATTGCACTACTGGCCTCTGCCCTCATTTCGATTCGCTTTGATCGTCGGTTTGTTTGTATATATCAGCAATGGGCTGATGGAGACTTTGCGCGCTGGGGAGATCAGCAGAGCACGACTAGTAGAGCTTGCTTCCGTCGCGATCGTTGGATTAACAGGAATCCTCGTGTTCTCATGACAGCAGCTCGCTCAAGAATGTTCCGATAGATATCTCAAGCAAAGCTTGCCGCGAACCACTCCTACGATTCCTCGGATTCAGTCAATCCCGTCTCAGGCTTCGAATTAAGGTGTCCTTCACGGATCTTTCTGCTTGCACGCCACCCCACAAGGCGTTCATCCCCCTTAAATAACCGTTGGATATTCGGTAATAATGCCCAAATTACCAATAGTTCGGCCAGGATTGTATAGCCGACGTACGCCCAAGGACCGAGGCCAAGCGCTGCCCGGATCGCGAAGATGGTCCCGGCCAGGACTGACACGCTCATGGTTGTCACTGATGCGTACCCAATTCCATAGAATATCGCCGCCACAAGTGGGAGGATGATTAGCCCAGACGGTGCCCATAATCCCACCGCCGCACCAAAAGAGCACGCGCCACCCGCTCCACCTCGCAATCGAAGCTTGCCGTCTTCTCGGCGGATCAGGAAGATGGAATAGTTATGTCCCAGAATCGCAAGAGCCCCCGCGACAGCCTCGATCCAGGGTTCTCCGCCTGTCAATGCACGCGCCAGCCAGACAGCTGCAGCAGCCTTTAATACATCTGCAATCGCGGTTCCAGCTCCTGCCCATACGCCGGCGACGCGCATTACATTTGTGCCCCCAGTTCTGCCACTGTACCACTTGGTGATATCCCTTCTTCTGACTAGCCTCACCATCAACAATCCAACTGGGATCGACCCCAGCAAATATCCTGCTATGAGCGCGATGACACTTTTAACCCACATAAAACCTCCTCATTGAGATAACCACGTTAGAAAACACCAAGAACCCTAAGTTGTTACGGTCCGTGCACACTGGTTTTGAGCGGAACAAATCCCATCGCCGAGTCGATCCAATAGGCTTGATAGGTCCAATCTATATCGAGCGGATGCCAAATAATATGAACTACCTCCGGCAAGGCGCTCGCGCGAACATCAGATTCCGAAGGATTCTCCGGTCCGCTTGGGTGCGAGTGATAGATGCCGATAATCTTCCCGCCCGCCTCTTCGATTTTAAAAAAAGCATCGACTTGCTCCCGTGGATCCATTCGAAAACGCGTCGATGAATGCAGCATATTCGTGACGGGGATCACCCACTCGACACGATCACTGAAGCCTCCTAAGATTCCGCAGCCCTCTTCAGGATAGCAGTCTGCGACATGGCGCCGCATCTCTTCAATTTGCCTGCGCGATATGGATAGTTTCCTGCTCGAGGTAATATTCATCGATTCGGTACGCTCGCTGACACTACGAGATAAAGGGATCCAAAAGGGATAATTCGATCCTATCATACATGCCCTGTAGGTTTCTATAGAAACAAAGCGAGGTTATCTCAGAATACTGCCAACAGTCAACCTTCGAGAGTTACTCGAGCCCCACAAAGTTCCTCTAACGATATCAAGCATTCGAAATCCAGCAGCCTGAACAATCTCGGTTATTAACAAGAAAAGAGGGAGCCGTGTTGGCTCCCTCGATGTTACGTTTTAATAGTGTGAGCTAGCCTTCCAGAACACTATACCCTGGACCATCCGTGAAGAAATCATAATTCGGCTGGATGTCAGGGGTAAGATCGACGACCTCACCAGCCTCAAGAATCTTCGTGTGCTCCAGATGGACGGCTTCACCTTGGTGGTTTTCACCATCGTAAACTGTGTCGAATCCAGCAGTTCCCGCTGGCATGCTCAGGTACTCACCACCCTTGGCTGCGTAATCGGATGGCACCTCATCTTCGGTGAAGATCGCCTCAAACGGGCACTCAGGGATGCACGCCCCGCAGTCGATGCATGTATCCGGGTCAATGTAGAACCACGGCCATTTCTCGGCCGGTTCCCCGGGAACGATGCACTCCACAGGGCATACATCTACGCAGCCCGAATCGCGAAGGCATAAGCTGGTGATGATATGGGTCATTTTTCAAGCCTCCATTATGATAATTGAGAGACGGAGCGGACATTACCCCTACGTCCACTGAAAGACAGATTATCCTTCAAAACGCCGTGTCACTTCCTTCCAGTTCACGACGTTCCACCAGGCGGCGACATAATCTGGTCTACGGTTCTGATACTTAAGGTAATAGGCATGTTCCCAAACGTCAAGTCCCAAAATAGGCTTCTGGCCATCAGATATGGGTGAGTCTTGATTCGCAGTCGAGCGTACCTGCAGCCCACCGGAACCGTCAACTACCAACCATGCCCAACCACTTCCAAAGCGAGTCGCTGCTGCTTTCGAGAAGACATCCTTGAAACTGTCGAAATCATTAAAGGCTGTACGGATGGCATCGGCGAGCGCTCCGCTCGGTTCTCCGCCAGCCCCGGGCGCCATCACTCTCCAAAATAGCGAGTGGTTTGCGTGCCCACCGGCGTTATTGCGTAGAGCGGTGCGGACATCCTCCGGAAGTGCCGATAAATCCGAGAGCAATTGTTCAACCGATTTCGATTGCAGGTCTGAATATTTCTCCAACGCTGCGTTCGTGTTATTCACATAGCCCTGATGATGTTTGGTATGATGAATCTCCATCGTTTGGGCATCGATATAGGGCTCTAGCGCATCGTAGGCATAATCAAGTTCAGGTAGTTGGAAAGTCATTTCCTTTTTCCTTCCTTTCGTTGTAACCGCTATACTAAGCCAAGAGAATTGGCCAACACATCTCGATAATATTAGTGAATGGATTGTAATCTTCGGAATCAGAATTTGTCAAGAGAAACGGTTTATGATGCAACCTGGAACAACAAATTCACTTAAGGATAATGAACGCAGCAAAGCCCGGATACATCCGATCCTTGCCTTGGGGCTAGGGATCATCGCTGCCTCCTCCTCATCCATTTTGATCCGATTCGCCCAGGTCGATGCTCCATCTTTGGTGATCGCAGCATATCGATTAACGATCGCCTCTTTGATCCTAGCGCCCTTCCTCTTCCGTCAGCGCCAGAAGCTGCGTGAGCTCTCCACAGCACAATATAAATTTGCGTTCCTTTCGGGACTCTTTCTAGCCTTGCACTTCGGCACCTGGATTACCTCGCTCGAATACACCAACGTTACAAGCTCCGTGGTTCTCGTTCAAACGACTCCGCTTTTCGTCGCTGCACTCTCCCCTCTTCTCCTGGGTGAGAGGCCTTCATGGAGGACTTTGAGCGGTCTAGGATTAGCATTCGGCGGTGGGTTGTTGATCGCATTCAGCGATTACTGCATTTTCAGTGAGGGATTATTGTGCGCTTCTGCAGCATCGGGCAGCGGGACGAACGTTCTGCTTGGGGACTTGCTCGCTTTATTAGGAGGCGCGGCCGGAGCAGCTTATCTCATTATCGGACGCCGCCTCAGATCTGATCTTTCCCTCCTTACCTATATTGGTCTTGTGTATTCCTCCGCCGCAATATTCTTGATCATTGCCGTGATCTCATTTGGGTATGACTTTTTTGGATATCCCCCGATCGCATACCTCTGGTTCCTGCTGCTTGCGATCATCCCACAATTATTGGCCCATTCAACTTATAATTGGGCATTGCGTTACTTACCCGCCACAAAGGTATCGATCACCCTTTTAGGCGAGCCGATTTCTGCGGCTGTGTTAGCCTATCTTGTACTCGGCGAGCAACCATCACCATTGCGTATCGCCGGTGCTGCAATAGTTTTATTCGGGGTCGCGTCAGCACTGATCCGGACTGACCCCGGCAAAATAACGACTGATTAATTGCAAACAAGTGTAAACCACAACAGGAGTTGTCAAATGCAGACCAGATGTTACCGTTGCGGCAGGAGTTTCCATATTAAGAAAGAGGAAATCGTCTTCGCTCTTGAATCACTCGAGGAGAGCGAAGGGATTCATTACGACGTCCGTTGCCCAAGCTGCCGCCATACTAATCGCATTTCTATCGACCAATTAAGGAAGGCAGCACCAAGAATCGAAGAAAGTAGTGAGGACAGCAAACAAGATTAACGAGATTAACACGCCCTTTAGAATCACCTGGGCTATTCTGATATTGCTTCTCACGAGTGCCTGCGGAGGGCTGCCCGAAACACATCGTTTCGAGTATCAACACCTGCGCGCACTCGACCCAGCCGAAACGCATCTACCTGAGATGGATCTCATCGCCTTGTACTACAACACCGCGGGCGGTGAAGCCCATCTCCGAATTGATCTCCTCGATTTCCGGGAATCATCTGAGTTTGACCTAACCATCGTCCTCGATAGCAGGCCGGGCGGTTCACGCCAACTTCCTTTGATGGATGGTGCAGGTCTCGATTGGGACCTGCTGATCCGCGTCCCTGCCTCCGGACCTCCCGAGCTCTTCAATGCATCCTTGGAGCCCATTCAAGCTGAGAACGTTGAAGTTCATAAAGACCCGGCATTGGATATTATCTCACTCACAATTCCTCCTTCGCTCCTTGACCTTCCCGGACCTGTAAAATTGCAAGTCTTCACTTCAATTCCGGGAGGAGACCAGGTCGTTGACACTCTCGGACCGGTCCTCTCTGATACTCATCCGCCGCAAAGGGTGAACCTTCTTCTGGCCTTCTGGAATTCCTTCTCCAGCCATACTCCAGCCCAGGCTTTACGCACATGGAGCGGAGCACACACCGGTCCATCCGGGGAGCGATTCGGGCTTCACTACTTATTAGCTGCAGTTGGCGAGACGGGAGTTCCGATCACATTACTCGACATGAAGAACCCGCAAAACCTCGCTGGGTTGGATTACCTTGGGGAATTGGATCAAGTCCAGGCTTTGGACCATCGAGGGCTGTTGTACCTCCCAGATAATTTACCGGCAGCAATCATGGGGAGCGCTCAACCAGAATGGCTGGTTAAACGCATGATCACAACTTACATGGATTCAATACATGCATATGGCTTCTCGTATTCTCCAATAATGGCGATGATCACCCAGGAACTCGATGAGGAATCCCTCAAATTATTGAAAGAGCTCGGTTACACAGGAGTATTTTCTCCGTTCTATGAGAGTTTAGGCGCTGGCACTGGTTACCCGCTCACTCAATCAGGGACTCTGCTGCTCCTCCCCTTGCCACAGACGAATACGGATCGTTCGCGTTCAGCGGATCGAGGTCTATCCCTCGAATGGCGCCGAGCTTTGCTCACCGCAGCCATGGAAGGGGGAGACTCTAAGGTTGTGTCACTCGGAGGCAATCTCAATAAAACGTTCTGGGGCGATCCCCAGCAAACTGAGGACATGCTTCGGTGGATTGCAGCGCACCCCTGGATTGAACCGGTTACCCCGGAGGAGATCCTTCGCGATCACTTCCCGGTTGCGGAGGCGGCAATCCTGGGCTCCGCTCGACATCAGCAAACTGCTTACGTCCCCCTTGGGGTCAACGGGCAGCCAATCTCGTCTGGCTATACATACGAACAAATCAAAGCGTTTATTCAGGATGGGTTGCTCAACCACGGTAACAGCCCTCTGGCGGAGAGCGCCTGGCAAATGTACATCAATACCCAGATCTCCGACGAAGGCATTGGCGAAAAAGTCGATGCTCTTGGATCAGTCTCCACCTTTTCCGAATCGAAGGATCGATCCACGCTAGATTTTCTGCGTGCTAATTCCGTCGGAAGAACGGGTATATTCATCTCTGCGCTGCGTTGGGCTCAAACGCTGATGACAAATCCAGCTTACACCGAGCAGAAAATCAAAATGGAAGACATCGATTGGGATGGTGAACCGGAGGCTGTCCTCCAGAATGGTTGGCTTTATGCCGTCGTAACGCCAGAAGGCGGGCGATTGACAGCGCTCTTTGGCTACGACCCTCAATCGGGTGCAGTCCAGCTTATCGGCGGACGTCCTCACATGGCTATCGGATTGAGCGACACTCGGTACTGGGATCCCATGGGGGGTGAGATTGGGGAAAAGACGGAGCCACTTCTCGACGGTGCGTTAACTTCGCTCTCAAACGCAACTGTACAATTTGAACTTATCAACGAAGGTGATTCACTCCTTGCCATTCATCCAGATGGACGTTACATCCTTCGATACAGGCTGCAAGACAATCAAATAATGATTGACATCTCACACAGCAAGAATGACACATTGCTTGAAATCCCGCTTCTTCTCAACCCCTCTCGCCTCAGGCAACCTAACTGGCGTCTGGCCTATCGCCAATCTGTGGGAGAATACCGAATCTCCTGGATGCTTAAAAAAGGACCTGGAATCTCTGTAATCACAGATGGCGTACCGATGAGCTTCTCCTCTTTCCTGGATTCACCGGCCTACATGATGGGGGAAGAAAAAACCAATCTCGAAACCGCGCCAGGTCACTTCCTGCCTTTTCCCATGGCATTGATCACGATAAATCTTAATGAAGATGCTCATGTTACCCTCAGATTCCAACCGTGGGGGAATTGATCGCCCCAAATCTGCGGGCGGATTTCCTAGGAGAGTGACCATGACATACAGCGTCTTCTACTCTGCGCCAGCACAGGAGTAACCTATGAGCTATACGACCATCATCACCCCGAAGCAGCTCGAACCCCATCTAGAAGAAGTAAATTGGGCGATTTTTGACTGCCGGTTTGACCTGGTTCAACCGAGCTGGGGCGAAGAGCATTATTTGAGCGAACATATCCCTGGAGCTGTCTATGTCCATCTTGACCATAATCTATCCGCTCGTAAGACCGGAACGAACGGACGCCATCCCCTCCCTGACATCGAGGTTATCGCAGAATATTTCTCGGGATTAGGGATTGGTGATGGCACCCAGGTCATTGTTTACGATTCGCGTGGCGGAGGTATTGCAGCACGGTTGTGGTGGATGCTCAAACATATGGGACACGAAGCGGCCGCCGTCTTAGACGGTGGCTTTCCAGAATGGAAACGACTCGAACTTCCGGTTCGAGCCAGTCGTGAAGCCCGAGTCCCCAGGCTATTTAAACCACGGCTGAACCCAGAATTAAAGGTCGTCGCTGAAGAGATCCTTGAACGGATGTCGCAGGGTTCTAGTCTCCTCATTGATTCGCGCGCGCCGGAACGTTATCGAGGTGAGGAGGAACCCTTCGATCCAATCGCTGGTCGTATTCCTGGAGCGGTAAATCGGTTCTGGCAAACGAATCTCGACACAGATGGACGTTTCAGAGACCCAGAAGTCCTTCGAACAGAATTTGATCTCTTGATCGGCGACAACGCGCCATCAGACACCATCGTCTATTGTGGTTCAGGCGTAACCGGATGCCACAACGTTCTCTCCATGACCTATGCGGGACTTAAGGGGGTCAGATTATATGCAGGCTCCTGGTCAGAGTGGTCGAGCGACCCTAGCAGACCGATCGAAACAGGAGCGTATCCTGACTGATCACATGGGGTTGTGTTAGCCAACTTGATTTATTGGAAAGCGTTCCAGCCCTCCGACGCGCCATACTCCAACTAGAGACATCAACATCCTGCAGTTGATCAATCCGGGGTCAATCTACATCACTTCTGCAATATATGGAGTCAGGAAGCTCTACTTCCGGTCGCAGGCGCAGCCTGCGCTTTGAGGTTTGCGCGAATGAACAAATAGATCGACCCCTGAAGATGATGAATCGCTTTTTCTTTTCTTCCCCCCTATTGTCCCTCGCGAAGCATCCTTGCAGCGAAGCGGAAAGGACAAGACGGGGGGACTGTGGGGGACTTATCATACCGAGCTTGTCAAGGGATCACTCCCCTCGCAATGCACGGCATGGCTCCTACGGAGTGCTGCGCGAAGCGCAGCGTGGAGCACACCCCCTGACAACGATCCGGTGCTATGTTTCGAAAGACCGTCTTTAAGGAACATTTAGCAGTGCTCAAGGGAGATTACTGGTTGCTTGAGAGCAGCGGACCGACACACGGATCACTCCCACCACCCCTCGATAGAACAATATGCAGGAACTTGTTATGCTAAACGACTGTACCTACTCATTAAATAAACGGTTCAGTGCGATGAGTGCCAGGTTTTTAGCCGCTGCCAGATCGTTGCCTTCATCCCCGCTGTTTACATCGATTTGTAAATAAACATCCCAAAGAATAACATGAAGGCCATTCCACAACTCCACACCGCTGCCCCCCCAAAACGCGTCGTCGCCAATCCCCGTGATAGGCTTCGTAAACCTATCGGAGACATTCCGCCCTGCGTAAAGGTTATTCACCGAATACCCATTCTGAATAAGGAATGTTTCCATTCCCTCAGTGTAGACGACAACGAGACGGACGACGGGGAGATCATCGCCATCGGCTCCAGGGAAAGTGCAGACCCTTTCGCCGATAGGATTATCTACCACCGTGGCAGTAGGCTCGCCTAATCGAATTCCCAGTTCTTCCTCGATTTCATCGGGCATAAGCAATGAACATGGATCCTGTGGCTGTGTCGGTTTCCGTCTATCTGGGTTAATCTCACCAGGCTGAATAACTCCAATTGAGGATGAACGTTCAACGGGCGGCGCGCTCCCGCCCAATCTCCTGACGAACAGAAAGAGGAAAATAGCTGCCATGAATATGATGACCAGTACAGGCAGCAGCCACCGCGGGATGTCCTTCTCTCTCATTGGTTACCTCTCACGACTCATCGCCACTATTTTCTACTAAACCCAATTCATTTACATCTTATCGCGATTTCAAGAACTCCGCTCCATGACTAAACTCTTAGATTCCCCCCGTTTTGTCCAACTCAGGAGTTTGGGTATGGAAGCCCCTATTCGCGTTCAATCGCGAGCGACATTCCCGCGGCTGTCAATGTAAGCGCTGCCAACAAGAAGAATAACGAATTAAAACCATACAGATCGGCGATCACTCCGCTGATCAATGTACCGATAGCCCCTGCTGAAAATGTGAAACCGAGGATGAGTCCAGATGCTGCGCCCATTCGCTGCGGCATTCGGCGTTGAGCCAATAGAACGATGATGCTGTGCGAGGCGCCGATCAATCCTCCACCTAGAATGGAGAGGACTGAGAACAAAAACGGAGATCTGGCCAAAGGGAAAAGTAGTAATGGAACAACTCCCAACATCAACGTCCATGTTGTAACAATTCTTTTTCCGTATCGATCCGCTAACCAACCTCCCGCCACCCCGGCAAGGGCTGACCCGCCCATGAACATGCCTGCGATCGGTCCATAAATACTCGGGCTATAACCCAGGTCGCTGAGGTATTTCGGTAAAAAGGCGATTATCGTCATCTGCGTCCATGATCGAAACGTGATCAAGAGCAGAAATGGCCATAAACGGGTCGGTATGATCATCGGTGCGGCAACCGCCTTCGCCACTGGATCCGCTTTTTTCTCATCAGCGGTGATTGGTCGCAGGTGGGCCGCCAAGTTCAACCCAACCGGGGCGACAAAAGCTGGAAGTACAAGCAGCCCGGCAATGCCCCATCGATAGATTATCGGTCCACCCAAGAGTGGCCCGAGGAATAATCCTGCTTGCCCGAAGAAGAAAAAGAGCGAGGTGGCAGTAGTCTCCATCTGACTGCGCTGGCTGCGTCCACGCTGTGTGGCTTCGGCTGTCCCTGCCGGATGGAACGCGCCCGAGCCCAGAGCAGCCGCCACCAGGAAAATCAAGCCCGGGTATCCAGGAACTGTGAGGGCCAAACTAAAACAGAACACCATCCACATCACCCCTATGCTGGCGACCCAGCGAGAACCGATCCGATCCGCCAACAAACCGAATAGAGGCTGCGTCAATGCGCCGCTCAAACTGTAAAGTGTGCTGATTATGCCTATCGCGAAGTTGCTCAGTCCAAGGGGAACGCTCTGAACGGCAAGTAACAAGGGGCGCTGGCTGTTGAGGAGATCAACGGCAAAGTGGGCAAGCCCTGTGGCGAGGAATGATCGATCTCGGCGCAGACTCAAATATACAGACCTTGCTCGAGAATGTAATTTGTGACAGCAGGGGGCATTAAATAGTGGAAAGGACGTCTTTCGTGAACACGAATGCGGATATCCCTGCCAGAGATCATGATCGGTGGAACGCCCAGAAAAACCAGCTTGTCCCCCAACCCAGGTAATTCTTCTTCCAGTCGAGCCATCTCGTATTCCACTGCGAGGCGATCCATTACGCCAATCGAGTCACAGGAATCCACAAAAAGCCGGGGCATATTCCAGGCAGGGAGATCACGCAGCGAGTCCTCCCCCATCAAATATGCGAAATTCGCGTCGGGAGAACGAACCCTTAGCCACTCCATCGTTCCATGTGCATAATGAGGCGGTGGTCGGTCGAGATCCGCTGTCGAGAATTCGAATGCAGGATCAGCATCTGTAACCAACTTGACCATCGCCACACGGTGATCGACCGATGAAATGGACTGATTTTGTTTATGAGGTGGTTGCGCGGTTACAACCCACAGGACCTTTTTTAGACCAAGAACGTAGCGAGCCTCATCAGCCAGAATCAGATGAGCGAGGTGGGGAGGGTCAAATGTCCCTCCAAGGACACCGATTAAATCACCCATTCGAGCTCGTTTTCCCCAATGCGTACGGTATCTCCAGACTTGACCCCAGCTTCTTGCAGCGCAGCTTCAACACCAAGCCGCGCAAGAAACTTTTGGAACCTGTGTATCGCTTCATCATATTCCCAATACGTCATCCCCGCCGCCCGCTCAACCGCCGCCCCTGAGACTCGCCAGCCACCATCCGCTTCACGAGTGACTTCGAAATCTCTCACCTCAAGTTCTGGCCGGTAAACAGGCAGTTCTCCTTCGATTAACTCTGGAGCGGGAACACTTTGTAATTCCTTGAGGGCAGTGAAGAGCAGCTCCCGCAGACCTTCTCGCGCTAAAGCGGATATTGTAAAAACTTGGTACCCCTCAGATTCAAATCTGCCCTTCACTTCATCGATGCGCGCCTTGACTTGCGGGAGATCGTTCTTTGTAATCGCCACAATTTGAGGTTTCTCCCCCAGCATTGGGTCAAAATAGGCTAACTCCGCGTTAATTTGAGAGAAATCAGCTAAAGGGTCTGGAGATAATCCATCGATCAGATGGATTAACACCTTCGTTCGCTGGATATGGCGCAGAAATTGAAATCCCAGACCCACACCTTGATGGGCACCTTCAATAAGCCCGGGGATATCGGCCAGGACGAGCACTGCGTCAACATCGAGCTCGGCAACACCTAGATTTGGATAAAGCGTCGTAAAAGGGTATTCAGCGATCTTGGGTTTGGCATTGGTTACCGCTGCAAGCAAAGTCGATTTCCCAGCGTTCGGCACACCAATAATCCCGATGTCGGCAATTAATCTTAATTCCAGGTATATCCAGTGTTTTTCCCCCGGCGCGCCTTTCTCTGCCATTCTAGGCGTCTGATTGCGTGACGTTGCGAAGCGTGCGTTTCCGCGGCCCCCACGGCCGCCACGGTAAATAATGAGTTCCTGACCTGGTTCCACGAGGTCTCCGATAAGTGCATCCGTCTTATCGTCCCGAACGATCGTACCCGGCGGGACGAAGATCCGGACATCATTGCCGCTTTTCCCAGTTCTATTGTTACCTTCCCCTCGTTTGCCATCTTTGGCGCGAAAGTGCCTTTTGCCGCGGAAAGCGGATAAAGTCGTCCGCTTTGGATCAACAATAAAAACCACATCCCCGCCCTTCCCACCGTCGCCTCCATCAGGACCTCCGCGCGGGACATATTTCTCCTTCCGGAAGTGAACGGCACCATCTCCCCCCTTCCCCGAGGAAACCTGGATTCTCACTTCGTCTAAAAATTCGCCATGCTTCTGCACCGATACTGCTCCTATATCCTTGCATTATACCCGTCAACTATCCACATCATTTTCCCCGAAGATCAGTGATGATGAATTTGGCGGACTAGACCCGTTTTCTCTAAAGCAATACCTTGATTATTCCCTCTGGCGAGCAGTTGGGAAGATAATAAGTACTTTTTCTAAGCTACCATTGATCGATCCGACAGCGATTCATTAACGGTGATGGTTGATGTTAAAGATAGGAATTGTTTGCATAACCCCATGAGATATGTTAGATTTGGCAGACATTTCGACAAACATACTTGGAGCAAAACATGCCTGCAAACAAGGTACCGGACATCGTCGTTGGTCGTCTTCCACTCTACCTGAGAGCCTTGTCTCAGATGGCTAAGGAGCGGAAGGAGATCACGTCCTCCCAAGAACTTGGTGGACAACTTGGTATCTCATCAGCACAGATACGCAAAGATCTCTCACAATTCGGCGAATTCGGTAAGCAAGGTACCGGCTACAACATCACCTTTCTCACGGATCAGCTTAAACGCATCTTGAAAGTTGAGCGCGTGTGGGATATCGTCCTCATCGGTGCAGGAGATCTTGGTTCTGCTGTCGCAAATTATGGAGGTTTCGTTAATCGAGGCTTTCGAATCGTTGCCATATACGATAATGATCCGGCAAAGATCGGCCAGCCAGTTGGCCAATTCCTCATCCGCGGCACAGGGAATCTAGTAGATGAGATTCGAGCCCAGAATATTAAAATCGCAATGCTTGCCGTTCCCGCTTCCGAAGCCCAGCACGTATCAGAGAAGCTGGTCGAAGCTGGCATCGAGGCCATCATGTGCTATGCGCCGACATCGCTCTTCGTGCCCGAACACATAAAAGTGGAGTATATCGACCCACTCCTTCACCTTCAGCACATGACATATTACCTGTCTGAATAGGTACGAGAAAAATCATTCTATCGACGTTTTAATTAAAAAATAAAGCGCCTCGATCCGGCACTCAAGTTTCGGCTTGGCGTCTTCGCGTTTCTCAAACTTGTGGGAGTGTCCGTCTAAGGCGATCCAGCATCCCTAACCCTCGGTATGCTCCTCGGGCAATACATGCCACAGGTTCTTCTGCCCGATATGCAGGAACGCCGGTCTCTCTCGTGAGCCACTTATCAACCCCTCGCAGGAGCGAACCACCACCACAAATAACCATTCCGCGATCGATGATATCAGAAGCAAGTTCCGGTGGGGTTTTCTCAAGAACGTCTCGAATCGACATCACCATTAACTGGAGCGTTTCCTGTAGTGCCTCAACGATTTCACTCGTTGAGATCGTAACAGGACGGGGGAGGCCCGTGACCTGATCCTGACCTTGGATCTCGATTGTGCGGTCCTCATCCTGAGGAAGCGCAGCTCCGATCCGGATCTTCGCCTCTTCGGCAGTTCTCGGGCCGATAATCAAGCCATATTTCTTGCGGACGTAGGTGCTGATTGCTTCATCAAGTTTTAATCCCCCGAGCCTGGTTGCGCCTTGAGCCACAATGCCACTCATGGCGATCATAACCGCTTGTGTCACCCCTCCGCCCAGATCGACAACCATGTTCCCCGAGGGCGTCGTAATCGGCAACCCAACACCGATCGCGGCCGCGAGCGGCTCTTGTATGAGGTGAACATCGCGGCTTCCAGCCTGAAGAGTAGCCTCATGGACCGCGCGCATCTCAACGCTCGTAACCCCTAAGGGAACCGTGATCATCACACGCGGTTTGAAGAGGCGCGCGGGACCAGAAACCTGTTCAATGAAGTACCCCAACATGCGGTGAGTCACTTCAAAATCGGCGATAACCCCGTCTCGTAGAGGGCGTGAAACCTCGATGATTTCCGGGACGCGACCATCCATCTCGCGCGCCGAATGACCGACTTCGACGATCTTCAATTCATCAATGTCGATCGCCACAACCGTCGGCTCGTGGAGAATAATCTCGTCGTTCTCACAAATTAAGGTATTAACTGTGCCGAGATCGATGCCTAAATCCTTACCAAACATGGACATGGATTAGGTTCCTTCATCATCACGCAACCCCGGCCGGGGAGGCTGGGAACGCTTCTTAAATCGTTTCACGGCATCAATACGCACGCGGGAGCGCCGCAGGGCGTCCTGGATGCGGAGATACTCATCGGTGTCGGGTGGAGGTCCTTCTTGCAAATACTTTTGTGCACGCTCTCTGGCTGCCTCCGCACGGGTTAGATCAATCTCATCTACACGTTCTCCAACATCGGCGAGAACTGTGATCACATCCGGTCGGACCTCGAGGATCCCACCTGCGATGGCAAAGGCTTCTTCCTGATCTTTATGCCGAACTATTAGAACTCCAAATTCTAGCGTTGTGAGAAGCGGAGCGTGGTTTGGAAGAATACCCAATTCACCCTCCGATCCGGGAGCGATGACAATATCCGCTTCACCTTCGTAGAGGGAACGATCCTGGGTGACAATCTCGCATCGTATCGGCATATTGAGACGTTTCTCTTCCTACTAGCTAGAACCGAGTTGTTCAGCTTTTTTCACAGCATCTTCGATGTTTCCAACCATGTGGAACGCTTGCTCCGGCAAGGCATCGTACTTCCCGTCAAGTACTTCACGGAAGTCGTGGACAGTTTCACGCAACGGAACATAGCGGCCATCCTGCCCCGTGAACTGCTCGGCGACATGCATTGGCTGGGAGAAGAAGCGTTCTATCTTGCGGGCGCGGGAGACGACAATCTTATCATCTTCGCTCAACTCTTCGATACCCAGGATGGCGATGATGTCCTGCAGATCCTTGTAGCGCTGTAGGATTTGCTGCACTTCGCGAGCGACTGCATAATGCTCCTCGCCGACAATCTGCGGATCAAGAATCCGTGAGGTGGACGCCAGCGGGTCAACCGCCGGATAGATCCCTTTCTCAACAATGGAGCGTTCGAGCGCGATGGTTGCGTCAAGGTGGGTAAACGTCGCTACTGGAGCGGGATCGGAGTAGTCATCCGCTGGGACGTAGACAGCCTGCATAGAGGTAATTGAACCGGTATGCGTGGAGGTAATCCGCTCCTGGAGTTCGCCCATCTCTGTCGCTAGAGTAGGCTGATAACCTACAGCCGAAGGCATCCGCCCTAAGAGTGCGGATACCTCAGAGCCAGACATGCTGAAGCGGAAAATATTATCGATGAAGAGAAGAACATCTCGTCCCTGATCTCGGAAATACTCGGCCATCGTTAGCGCGGTCAATCCCACGCGGAGTCTCACTCCGGGTGGTTCGTTCATTTGACCATAGACCATGACTGTATCCGGGAGAACACCGGATTCGATCATCTCGCGGTACATCTGCGTACCCTCTCGCGTCCGTTCGCCAACCCCAGCGAACACCGAGTTTCCTTGATGGACTGTCGCGATTGAACGGATTAGCTCCTGGATGATGATCGTCTTTCCTACTCCAGCACCACCAAAGATGCCCGTTTTTCCGCCACGGGTGAACGGGGCGATTAAGTCAATCACTTTTAAGCCTGTTTCAAAGACTTCCACCCGTGTGGATTGCTCTTCAAAGGGGGGCGCTGGCCGGTGAATAGGATAAGTACCTTCCGCATCGACCTGTCCACGATTGTCGATGGGCTTACCGAGGACATTGAACATCCGGCCGAGTGTCGCTTCGCCAACTGGCACCATTATCGGAGCGCCTGTAGCGACTGCCGTACGACCGCGCTGTAAGCCATCGGTCGAGTCCATGGCTACTGTGCGAACGGTGTGATCACCCAAGTGCCGCTGAACCTCAAGAATTAACGGATCAGATCCTTCATGAGGCACTTCGATCGCCTCATAAATATCGGGCATTTCACCTGCTGGAAATTCACAATCAACCACTCCCCCCTGGATTTCAACAACTCGCCCTTTCGCACCTGCCATCCGATCCTCCGTCTTCCTGTACTTCTCGTCAGCTAACCATTTGTGAGCGCTTCAGCACCGCCGACAATATCGAGCATGTCGCTCGTGATCGCCTTCTGCCGTGCTTTGTTATATTCCAACCTCAGTGCACCAGCGAGTTCAACGGCATTATCCGTCGCATTCTGCATGGCGACCATTCGTGCTGCATGCTCGCTGGCAAGCGACTCCGTGATCGCCTGGTAGACTTGAAGCTCCGTAAGCCTGGGTACGATCATATTGATCAGCGCTTCCTGGCTAGGTTCGTAGATGTATGTGGCTTCCGGACCCTCGTTTAATGTCTTAGCTGCTGGAACAACTTGTTCATTTCTGCTGATCCGAATCTCTTCGAAACTTACAGGAAGCAGCAGCTTCCTGTGAGGGACTTGACGCAGCAGATTGACGAAGTCCGTGTATATCAGGTAAACCTGTTGCGCACTACCGCTTACAAACTCATCCATCGCCAAGCGACCGATTGCTGAAACATCGGCGAATGTGGGTTCAGCGGGCAAATTACTGAATTCTGCCATGACATCAAGCCGCTGGCGGATCAGCAAGTCCCGGCCCTTTCGACCGACGGCAATATAGCTCACAGGAACTTCTGTTTCCTGGAAGGTCCCAAGCGTATATCGCATCACATTCGTATTGTATGCACCTGCCAGACCGCGGTCTCCACTGATGAGGATGACCAGAATCCTCTTAACTTCAGGTGGGATAGCGAGGAACGGGTGAACCTGATCGCTGGCCGGTTGATTCGAAAGATGGCGCAGCACCTGCCACGCTTTTTCAGCATATGGGCGCGTTTCCCGCACCCTAGCCTCAGCTTTCCTCACTCGGCTTGCGCTGACGGCTTGCAGAGCCCGCGTGACCTGGGCTATATTTTCAACGCTCCGAATGCGGAGCCGCATCTCTCGGGCTGAAGCCATCTCAGAACTCCCGCTAACTCAATCTAATCCAACCAGCTGCCGTTGAAAGTTTCGACCGCCTTGTGTAGCTTTTCCTCGGTCTTGTCTGTGATAACTTTCGCCGTGGCGATATCTTTTAGGATTTCAGGGTGGGAAGTCTCGATGTTTCGCAATAGTGCCATCTCCCATGCGCCAATCCTATCGACTTGCACATCGTCAGCGTAGCCATTCGTGGCAGCAAAGAGAACAACAATCTGTTCTTCCATTTCCAGCGGCTTATACTGCGGCTGCTTTAAAATCTCCTGCAGGCGCTGCCCGCGGCTGAGCTGAGCTTGAGTGGCAGAATCTAGATCTGAACCAAACTGTGCAAAGGCAGCTACTTCACGATAAGTTGCCATATCGAGGCGCAAACGCCCGGCAACCTGTTTCATCGCTTTCGTCTGTGCATCCCCGCCCACGCGCGAAACGGAAAGCCCAGCGTTGATCGCTGGCCTGATACCGGCATTGAAGAGGTCGCTTTCCAAATATATCTGCCCATCAGTAATTGAAATAACATTAGTTGGGACATAGGCTGAAACATCCCCCAGCAGCGTCTCGATGATTGGCAGCGCGGTCAAAGAACCCCCGCTTCCAGCGACGATGGTTGCACGATATTTGGTGGAATTGTCCATCGCCTTGAGCGCTTCATTCACTTCATGGTCCGCCAGGGGTCCCACGTATACTTTGCCATCGACTGCATCATCTTCAGATGCTGCACCCTCAAACTCCTTGGGGACGATGACGAAATGATCAGCGAGGCGTACTGCCCGCTCGAGAAGCCGGCTGTGCAAGTAAAAGACATCTCCGGGATAGGCCTCACGACCAGGTGGTCGTCTGAGCAGTAGAGAAACCTGGCGATAGGCCCAGGCGTGTTTACTGAGATCGTCATACACGACCAGCGCATCAAGCCCCCGCTGGGCAAATTCTTCACCGATCGCACAACCTGCGTAGGGAGCGAGGTATTGCAGAGCCGCAGGATCATCCGCCGCTGCAACGACGACAATGGTATGGTCCATCGCTCCAAAGCTCTCCAACAAGGCTACCGTCCGCGCCACGGCCGCGCGTTTTTGACCAATGGTGACATAGATACAGGTGAGGTCCTTACCCTTCTGGTTGATAATTGTGTCGATTGCGAGCGCTGTTTTTCCAGTCTGGCGATCGCCGATGATCAACTCCCGCTGCCCACGGCCAATAGGGATCATCGAATCGATCGCCTTAATCCCGGTTTGGACAGGTGTGTCTACATCTTTGCGCTCGACAACGCCAGGCGCGATTCGTTCCACCGGACGGTATCCGTCATATTGGATGGGTCCTTTCCCGTCAATGGGTTCACCTAACGCGTTTACAACCCGACCAATCAAACCCTCCCCCACGGGTACTGATGCGATGTGCCCGGTTGTATAGACAAGCATGCCCTCAGAAATCTCGGAGTAATCCCCCATGATGAGGACACCCACCGCATCACGCTCCAGGTTGAATGCGATACCCATAACCCCATTCGAAAATTGAATGAGCTCCTGAGCACGCACGTCTGATAAACCAGATACACGGGCGATCCCATCGCCCGCTTCTAGGACCGCTCCGACATCTCTTAGCTCAACTTCAGGAGAAAAGGCATCGATTTGGCGCTGCAACTCACTGGAGATATTTTTTACGAGATCCTGCATAGGACCTTCCTTGAGGAGTCTGAATTCGTGGATTTTCTCTTTCTAACCATCCGCGCCCACCTTCCCTGGTCGATCTACGCTGATTAAAACACCCGGTTTTTATACACCGGTGTACATCATCTGATCAGTTTTTTTCGATCTGCCAAGGAAAATAAGCAACGCGGGGAATAATACCCGAAGCCCTTTGTTTTGTCCAGCATTCCACAATTTGAGACCTGAAATCGGCTCGTTTACACCATTTTCCGAACGGAGTTAATGGGCTTGAAAAACAGCTTTTTGTCTGCTCAATCACCTCAACGATCCTTTCAAATGGGAATGACCCATCGCCCTCCGGTTTCCAGGTCGTGAAAAACCTTTACGATCAAGTGGATCATGCCTGGCTGGATCTATTTCGTCTTTCTGTAAATAGTCATATCATGTCTAACGAACACGGATAAACTGGTCATCCTGAGAACGCATGCACATATGAGCAAAAGTGACGTAATGTTGAAACCCTTCGTGAGGTTTTTCTAGAAACCGGTTTTTCGGGCTAAGGTGAGGAGAAGTATTGAAGCGCCAAGCGGACACGTTCCTCGAGGTCATCTTTGGCATCCTCGGGAATGGACTGGACTGCCGTTTGAGATTCAACAAGGCTGTACCCCAGACCCGTCAGCAGCCCGAGCACTTCAGTATCGACATCACTGGGGACGCGAATCTCAAGGGTCGGAGCAGTCAGGATATCTTTAAGATGGAAGATGATCTTCTCCCCCGTCTTTTTGCCAATACCGGGAACTCTTGTCAAGATCTCGGGCTGATTATTCGCGACTGCGCTGCGAAGAACATCCGGAGAGAGATTCGACAACACGGATAAAGCCAACTTTGGGCCGATTCCCGAGACTCCAAGTAGGATTTCAAAGAGCCCCCGCTCCTCAGCCGATTGAAAACCGTACAGACTCAGTTCATCTTCGCGAACGCTGAGGTAGGTATGCAAGAAAAAGGGCTTGCCAACTTCCGGTCCCGCGGTATGGACGTTCCCTGTTATGGCTATGCGCAACCCTATCCCCCCCACTTCCAGAGTCAGTTCGCCCTCCCCAATATGTAAAACGATCCCCCGAATGGACCTGATCATCCCGCACCTTCGATTCGCCGCTCTAGTGAGGAGACTTGACAATGACAAATAGCAACCGCCAAGGCGTCTGCGGCGTCATCCGGTCGCGGCAGATCATCCATCTCCAACAAATTCTGGACCATACGCTGAACCTGACCTTTCTCCGCCGCCCCGTAGCCTGTAACCGCTAGTTTGATATCTTGTGGGGAATACTCTTTGATGTTTAGACCCAATTCAGCCAAAGCCAGTATCGCAACGCCGCGCGCCTGCCCAACACTGAGTGCCGTCTTTACGTTCTTCTGGAAAAAAAGGCGTTCTACGGCGGCTTCTACAGGTCTATGTCGAGACAGCACGTCCTGTAAATCACGATGGATTTTCAGCAATCGCTCGCTCATCGGTTGATTTGGCGACGTTTGGATTACGCCAAAATCCACCAGATCCAATGACCCAGATTCGGATTGCCGAATCAAACCGTAGCCAGTTCTCGCAGTCCCCGGATCAATTCCGATGACAAGCATTTTTTTCGTCTGCAGGGTTAAGCGGTCTCTATCATCGAGACTGCTTCTTCGGTTACTTCCAGGTTTGAATAAACATTCTGCACATCATCGAGATCTTCTATCTCCTCGATAACCCGCATTACTTTCACGGTTTGCTCACCATCGATTCCTAAGAGCGTGTTGGGCATCATTCTCAGAGAAGCTTCGGATGGTGTAATTCCAGCCTCATGAAACTGATCACTAATCTCCTTGAAAACCTCCACAGGAGCGAAGATCTCAATTTCCTCCTCGCCAATGACCACGTCATCCGCGCCCGCTTCAACCGCTAATTCGAAGATCTTTTCCTGATCGGCCTGCTCTATTGGGATGTAGAAATAAGCGGCGCGCCGGAATTGCCAGGAGACAGCTCCTGCGTCGGCCAGGTTCCCACCGGATTTTGTGAGCACGTGCCGAAGATCTGCAACCGTCCGGTTGCGGTTATCCGTCACGACTTCAATCATTAACGCGACGCCATGAGCTGCATAGCCTTCATACATGATTTGTTCGTAATTGACGCCATCCTTATCTTCCCCGGTGGCGCGCTTAATTGCCCGTTCGATATTTTCCTTGGGCATATTGCCATTTTTAGCGCGCTCGATCGCAAGCCGCAGCGTGAAGTTAGTTTCCGTGTCGCCACCACCTTCACGAGCTGCCATTGTAATCTCGCGTGCCAAACGGGTGAAGATTGCCCCTCGCTTGGCATCATTTACAGCTTTCTTGCGTTTAATTGTTGACCATTTGGAGTGTCCAGACATCGCTCTATCTTCCCTCCACCGCTCACGGCCGTGGATTATTTTGCTGGTGAAATCGATAAATCATTATACCATTTAGGACGTCGACTACTAAAGTTCCCAGCTCAGAGACGCACCGACAACGGGCGAGGTTTCACTCATTTACAAGGAGCTTATCCAGTTTTCGCAAGGTGTCAACACTTTGTCCACGGTAGTGATTATTAGCGTAGACCAGCGTGAGTGGAGCGGCGGAATCGAGTTCCCTAATTCGAGGAATCCATTCCTTTAACTCTCGCTCAGAATATGTGTAATCGTAGCGCTCCCAGGCATGATCGTGCTTCCACCATTTACCAGCGTTACGACCGTGGAAGCGAACATAGGCGACATCACTCGTCGCCCGCACCACCGGCGGCATCAATCCTTTCAACCGCGGTTCATCGACGCAGCAGAACCCCAAATCCTTCTCCTCTAAACGTTCGAAGGTTTCATCCGATACCCAGGCGTGATCGCGGAATTCGACAACTACTGGGAGATCCTGGAAACACTCACGCAATTGCTCAAGGTAAGTCCGATTCTCCGGTGAAGGGTGAAAAGAATAAGGGAACTGAGCCAGGACACAGGCTAGTTTTCCGGCTTCTACCATTGGCCGGAAGGCTTCGACAAATGCCTCGTAAGCTGGATCTTCACGCTCGTGGGTGATGCTGCGATGAGCTTTCACCGAGAATACGAATCTATCCGAAGTCCGCTCTACCCAGCCTTGGATAGTTTTCAACGCTGGGATCCGGTAATAACTTACGTTAAGTTCAACCGTATCGAATCGCTGTGCGTAGAATTCCAGCCAGGATCGCTTTGGCAAATCTTCTGGGTATACGCGTCCAATCCAATCATCGTATGAAAAACCCGAAGTCCCTAAACGGATCATATTTTCAACACTCCTGCCCCGTCAATCCGGCTCCGTTTGAGGTCTAACAAAGCTTGATTCGCCTCTTCAAGGTCATAGATGTGCGTTGAGACTCGGATCGGAATCTCCGCTGCCAGGCGGAGGAACTCAACCCCATCCTGATAGGTCGCATTTGCCACACTACGCAAGGTCCGCTCACCGTAGATAAGGGCATACTCCATCTCCGGGATCGGGCTCATGTGGATGGCATTTATCGCCAGTGTTCCCCCAGGACGGATTTTTTCAAGCATCACCGGCACGAGATCACCGACCGGCGCAAAAATGATGGCGCGGTCCAAGAGCTTTGGAGCGCGATCCTCAGATCCACCTACCCAGACGGCTCCGAGTTCTTCAGCGAGCCGCCGATGACCCACACTGCGCGTGAAAACATAGACATCACAATCCCAATATCGAGCAACCTGTATAGCAAGATGTGCGCTGGCTCCAAAGCCGACGAGACCCAAACGTTCCCCGGGTCGAAGATCCGCCTTGTGAAGCGAGCGGAAACCGATAATCCCAGCGCACAGAAGTGGAGCTGCGTCCTCATCCTCGATCCCATCCGGGATAGGGAGCAGGTATCGTGCATCTGCGATCATTTGCTCCGCATATCCGCCGTCGACGTGAAAGCCGGTGAAATGAGCCTGAGAACAAAGATTCTCCTCACCTCGTCGACAATACTCGCATTCTCCACACGCACTGTAAAGCCAGGGGACTCCTACTCTTTCTCCCACAATCTGGTCATTCACCCCCGACCCGACGGCGACTACCGTGCCAACCACTTGATGCCCGGGGATCACGGGAAAGATTGGCGGGATGATCTCCCCCTCTACAGTGTGCAAATCCGTGTGGCAGAGTCCGCAGACATTCACCCGAAGGAGCACTTCCCCCTCGCCTGGTTCGAGCTTAGCCCGGTCGACCATCACCAAAGGGTGCTTCTCAATTGGCCCAGCACGGTTAAGCAGCATTGCACGCATCTTTACGTTCCCCGCCAAGCAATTAAAAGATCTCTAGCGTTTCAATCTGACTTACCTTTTTCCCTTTTCGAGATGAGGCGATGGACGCCTGCAAACCTACTATACACTTTTTTTATCTGCGATGATTCCCTTCTCGTAAGGCTTGCGGCCCTTTTGTGAGCTTGTTCCCATAGGTGTTGCAATAATCGAGAGGGGAGAACTGCCTACTTAGCTGAATAAGATTGCGCTATCCCGCATAATAAGAACTCCAAGCGGGACCCGTTTCATGGGTGTGCCCACGATCGACACGCAAAAGGGGCTGCCTGAGCCATTCTCAGACAGCCCCATTGAGAGCATTCACCTTGGGGAGAAAAAAAACAGATCGGACTTGTGTAACTGTATTGTTCGCTACTTCTTGCCTTTCTTTTTCTTGGGACCACGGATGAACGCTTCCGTCTTTCGATGCGCTTCATCATCGCTATATTGCACCGGGGGCGTCTTCATGAAGTATGAAGACGGCTCGAGGATCGGCCCAGAAAGACCTCGATCAAGCGCGATCTTGGCGCACCGAACCGCGTCAATTACAACGCCGGCCGAATTTGGCGAATCCCAAACCTCCAGCTTGAGCTCCAGGTTCAGCGGGACATCGCCGAAGGTAGTACCCTCCATGCGAATGTAGCACCATTTCCGATCTGTGAGCCAGGGTACGTAATCGCTTGGTCCTACGTGGATAGCATCCGCAGGGAGTTCATAAGGCAGCTGACTCGTCACCGCACCCGTCTTCGAGATCTTCTTCGATTCGAGTCGATCGCGCTCGAGCATATTGTAAAAATCCATATTCCCGCCAAAATTCAGCTGATAGGTGTGATCCAGAACTACGCCGCGGTCGACAAAAAGGGACGTCAGGACACGATGCGTAATCGTGGCGCCGACCTGACTCTTGATATCATCACCGATGATTGGTAGACCGCGTTCTTCGAAGCGACACGCCCAATAATCCGAGCTGGCGATAAACACAGGGATGCAATTGATGAAAGCACAGCCAGCATCAAGAATCTGCTCAACATACCATTTCGTCGCCATTTCTGAGCCTACGGGGAGGTAGCTCACGACGACATCTGTTTTCGTTTCTTTCAATATTTTAAGGATGTCGTCCGTCGGACCGGGGGCTTTCTCCACTACCTGGGAGAGGTATTTCCCAATGCCATCGTGCGTCATTCCCCGTTTAACCGTCACGCCCGTTTTCGGAACATCCGAGAACTTTACGGTGTTATTGGGGTGGGCGAAGATCGCCTCACTCAAGTCCTTGCCAACTTTGCCAACAACGACATCAAACGCCGCCGTGAATTCGATATCTCGAATGTGGTAGCCACCAATGTCGACATGCATCAACCCTGGTATTTTGTCGTTCATTTTCGCGTCTTTGTAGTACTCGACACCCTGAACCAGGGATGAAGCACAGTTACCAACTCCGATGATCGCTACTTTGACTTTCTTGCTCGATGGCATTTCATACGCCTCCGTTGAAATTCCTAATCGCTATGCCAATTTGTATATGGGAGAGATGACTTGTTGTGTTTCTCCCACTCCCCCTGCTATGCTACAATCGTACCTTGCTCAAGGATATTCTATGTCTGAGTCTGTGGATCAGGTGAGTAAATCACAACGTCTTGAACGTCTGCTTGAGATCAGCCGGACTATGTCGGCGACCCTCGATCTCATTCAATTATTAGATATGATAATCGATGTTGCCTGCGAACTCACACAAAGTGAGGTCGCATCCATTCTCCTTTACGATTCAGGTGCCGGAGTATTACGTTTCGAAGCCTCCCCCGGCATGCACCGCGATGATTTACGTGAAATTAGTATACCGCTTGATTCTAGCGTTGCAGGTTGGATCTTCACCAACTCGAAGCCGATGGTTATCCAAGACGCACACAGCGATCCTCGAGTTTTCCGCCGCGTGGATGAAATACTCAAGTATGAGACCCGATCCATTCTCGGTGTACCGCTCTCCGTGAAAACCGAAACAATTGGTGTGTTGGAGGCGGTAAACAAATTAGATGACGCTGATTATACCGAGGATGACCTGGAGGTACTAGAGACGCTTGCAGCACAAGCTGCAATCGCAATTGAGAACGTGCGCTTACTCGACAGCATCCAGGAAACGAACGAAGAATTGAAGCGACTCGACCGTATGAAATCCGATTTCATCGCCATCGCATCTCATGAACTCCGCACCCCACTGGGGTTAATCCTCGGACACGCGACATTTTTACAGGAATTCATCCCCCCTGACCACCAGGAGCAGATGGAGGTCATTATCCGCAGCGCGATGCGGCTTAAGGCGATCATCGAAGACATGTCTGCCATCGCCCACAATGAGCAGGGGCAATCTCGCGTTCGCAGAAAACCGTTTTCGGTCAGCAAGTTGGTCGAGGATACGTTTAATCGATTCCGTGATTCTGCTGGAGAGAAGCAGATCGAAATCGGTTTCGACATCCCCAAAGAGGACGCGCTCATCATGGACGGGGACCTGGAGAAAATCGAGGTTGCACTCTCGAACATGGTCGATAATGCCATCAACTACACGGATGCCGGTGGGCAAGTAGGGATAAAAGCAGAGGGCGACGACGAGATGATTAAAATCTTTGTTGTCGATACCGGGATCGGCATTCCCGAAGATGAGGTCGAACGTGTTTTCGATCGCTTCTATCAGGTCGAATCTCATCTAACCCGGAAACACGGTGGCATGGGATTGGGATTATCTATCGCCAAAGCGATGGTCGAAATGCACAACGGTCAGATATGGTGCGAAAGCAAGGAAGGAACCGGAAGCCTGTTCTGCTTCATGGTCCCCGCCAGTAAGGAAAAAGCCAAGAAAGCCGCGAACGTCTTTCGCAGCAGTTAGACACGCCCCTTCCCGGCTAGTTCCAACACTCCCTAATAAGAAGTGAATTACCTTTGTTCTGTCCCATACGCCTCTCTTTAATATGGAGTGCGGAAGCTCTGCTGCCGGTCGCAGGCGCAGCTTGCGGTTTGAGGTTTGCGTGTATGATCGCATAGCTCGGCCATTGCAGAGATGATGTGAATCACTTTTTCTTTTCTTCCCCCTAAATCCCCCAAAGGGGGACTGTGGGGGACTTATCATTCCGAGCTCGTCGAGGGGCCACTCCCCTCGCGAAGCACTCACGGCTCCTACAGAGTGCTGCGTGAAGCGCAGCGTGGAGCACACCCCCCGGATCACCTTGTGTATTTCAAGGACACTATTCTCCCAATGAAGTGCAAACTATAGCAGTTTGGACAGAGCCCGGCTTTGGAACTCGGGCGTATATGGATTGCATACCTAGCCAATCGGAAGGGGGTGCGGGGGACGATGAAGATGGTCCCCTGCAGCCCCTCGCTAACCACCCTTGCAGCGAAGCGGAAAGGGCTAAGAGGGGGCGAGCGGGGGGAAAGAATAATTATAGCAATTCTCTGCACCAACATCATCGCTGGCGTTGTGAACAATTCGGTTATTCTTCCCCAATAATTCCCTCCAGTGGGACGTGGCTACAATACACTCCCTTCAATCTCTTTGTAGAGACGCAGCTTGCTGCGTCTCTACACCTCCTTCAGGTTTTGAAAACGGAGACAGAACGGACCGATACGCGGGTCGGCCCCTGCGCGTTATTAACATTGTGGAGTTGCGCAACGCAAATCCGTTTTGTTACCCACCTCACCATTCTTACAGTTTCTTATCTACGGGTTGCTGTAAGGCCGCTGTAAGGCGATGAGGTGTAATGTTTTCTATAGATAACCGTTATCAATAATAGACGCCTACACGGGTCGATTGAATTACGTGTAATAAAATGAGGCAGGAGGGCTGAATGGCACCGCAATCACTCACAACAATCGAAGAAGCAATGGAGTTCGCCTCCGAGGCGATCTCACGCGGAGAAATCCAAGCCGGAAAAGAGGCCCTAAGCTGGGTCCTTCAGCAATCCCCTTCCCATCCAACCGCCTGGATGTGGATGGCGTGCTGCGTTACGGAAGAATCCCAGAAACAGGATTGCTACCGCCGGATACCCAGTTAACAATCCAATTCCTTTTCACGAATTGTCGAGCCAACGGTTCACTCATCTGCTATTTTTCTTAACCAAACCGCCCCAGGTTTCCTGGGGCGAATTTCTTTAATCGCAGGAGCACACAAACCCCTCAGAGCCACCCCAAAACTACGGAGAACTCCCCTCCGCGTTGACCCATAGGTGTAATCAGCGGTATACTCACGGTTCATCGGGGCGTAGCGCAGCCCGGTAGCGCGCACGGTTCGGGTCCGTGAGGTCGCCGGTTCAAATCCGGCCGCCCCGACTGTAAGAATAAAAAGGGCTGCCCTAAAAAGGGGGGGGCTTTTTCATACCCTTATAAGGTCACTCCGCTTCAAGATCCAATCTCTACGACAACCCCATCCTCAGCCCAATAATAGAGTTCCTCTGCTGCTTGCAGGTCGAGGATGATGCATCCGTAGGATGCTGGCTGCCCGAGCACATTCGCCCAGAGCCTGCGTCCCCCGGAGAGCATGGGTAAGCCATGGATCCCATTCGTGAGGCCGGGAACAGCTTCGTAGATGCCCAGGAAGTGCGGCATATACAGGTCCCAGATCGAAGCATATGCGTTTTCACTATGCGAAGTCACCTGGAAAAGTCCGGGCAAAGTGGGCGAATTGGGAATGCCGGTGCTGACGATGTAACTCTGATGAAGCTCACCGCCCTCATAGGTCCACATCCGCTGCTCAGTCAAACTGATCACGATTCGCTTCTCCTGAATCACCGGCAGCGTGAGCATGTCGTCCTTCGGCGGAACAATCAGAGTCTCCCCAGGAACAAGACCCGACACTGCGAGGTCTGGATTGAACTCTTGCAGCTTCCAATAGGGTATTCCAACTTTAAAGCTTATCGAGACAAGATTATCACCAGGCTCGACAACATAGGTGCCGGGTAAATACTCGATGACGAGAGTTTCCGTCTCCTCGCCCGCCAATTCGGACCGCAGAGTTTCTTCAAGAACTGCTCTGCCCAACCCCCGTACATCTCCTAATAACTCTTCGATTTCCATGACATACCGAGTAAGCCCGTCATCATGAAGGGAGACTCTAAGTTGATCTCCTTGAGATTCGATATGAATCCAAGACGCGATCAAAACGGGCTCCGGAGACCAGACAAAGTTCTCATCACTGACGGGATCATAGGCGCGAATTGTGGGACCGGAACCCAGGAGATTTTCTACCGCCTCTGCATGGAGCAAAACATCCTGGCGCTGCGCGGGTATCTCGAGCACAACAAAGGGGACTAATTGGTGGTCAAGTAAAATAGACTCTGGCTCTTCGGCGAGCATGCGCAGGCTGGCAGGTACATCAAGAGTTCTCCCGGGTAGGCTCTCTATTAGCACCAAGCGGTCCTCATTTAAATTCAAGTCTGCATCGCGCGGAGCGATATAAACCCGCTCAGCCCAACTCTCGAGACCTTGTTTCGCTAAAACGAGATCCAATTCAACAACTGGATCAATCTCAGCTCCATATTTGAGAACTGCCAACATCGTCCTAACACCTTCCACTAAATTTCCGGAGCGTCCGAGGGCAGACGCATTGGCTATGGACTCATCCACAGCGACGCTAAGCCCGAGCTCTGAAGGTGCAATTTCCCATGAATAAGAAGATGTGGTTATATCAACCGCCGTGAGGTGTAAATCTTCATTCCAATTTTTGTTGAGAACCCAGGTAGCTTCGTCCGGCAGAAGCCCTCCGACCGGAACCTCGCCGACCGTAATCCCGGGCAGCATCTCATCCGTTAGTTGGAAGTAGATGTATGATCCCAGTGTCAGCAGAACAGGAGCGGATCCAAATGCTATGATGCCAAGGATTACAAGCATGAGGAAACGCAGGAAGAAGCGAGTGGCTCGCCGGATTTTTCGGTTCATAAAAGATCCAGGCCCATCCGTAATCATCCTTTACCAGCGCAATAATCCTAGCGCTCTTCTGCTCGTGCAGAAGCACGAGATGACAGTGTGAAGCACAGTGGCTTATGTCCGCACCTAGGTGATGCAAGTGGCTTGCCAGAATGCAGAAACATTCGTCAAACGACACCTTGGCAACACATCTGCCTGGGTTTGAGATGCCTTAGAATCAAGATCGAGAGTTGCGCGCTCCCTTATTCTCCGTTCTCGCCTTCTCAAGCCTGTCCCAATATGGCGGAATTTTGTAATGAACGGTATTCTACTGCCATAAAATAATGAATGCACCAATACTGGAATGGATGTGCGGAGGATTAGTATGGCGAGAAAAACGATTGGATACGTAAAACTTGCATGGACTTGCCCTCATTGTGTGGGCGAAAACCACGGCCCAAGAAAGTTTTGCAATGGCTGTGGCGCTCCGCAGCCGCAAGACGTTGAATTTCACCAAGCAGCACAGGAAGTATTGCTGACAGATGAAGGGGAGATCGCCCGTGCGAAAACTGGACCCGACATCCATTGTCCATACTGCAGCGCAAGAAATCCAGGTGATGCTGCGTTTTGCAGCGCCTGTGGAGGGAACCTGGGGAGCGGTGAAGCTCGTGCGAGCGGCGATGTCCTTGGGGCATATAGAAAAGACAAACAGCTCGACGTCGAATGCGCCGCCTGCGGAACCCTCAATCCCGCGAGCGCTCATGTTTGCGCTGGCTGCGGCGCCAGCCTGGTAAAGCCGAAACCGGCCCCCAAGGCGATCAAGGAACCGAAAAAGCGCACCCCGGTCGCTATCGCCATTAGCATTGGCGCGCTCTGCCTCATCGCTGGCGTCGTGTGGGTAATTCTATCCCAGCGGACGGAAGAACACATCGGAACCGTGCGTGATGTAGCCTGGACGCGCTCCATGCCCATTGAAGCCCTTGTCGATGTTGAGGATGAGGGATGGCTGAATGAGATCCCCTCTGACGCCGAGGTTGGTTCTTGCACCGACAAGCTCCGCGACACTGTCGCTGAACCCGTATCCAATTCAATCGAGGTTTGCGGTACACCCTACACCATAGATACAGGCACTGGCTACGGAGAAGTCGTGCAAGACTGTGAGTATGAAGTCTATAGCGATTGGTGTACCTACACAGCTATCGAGTGGGGAGTCGTCGATTCGGTCACACTGACAGGCACAGACCTCAACCCAATTTGGCCTGAAGCACAACTCGCAGAAGGTCAGCAGTTTGGCGACGGCGAGGAGCACTATGAAATCACATTTACAACCGATGATGATTCGTTCACATACACCACCTATGATCCGGTTGAATTCATCCAATTTCAGCCGCGTACTTCCTGGACCCTGAATATCAATTCGTTCGGCCAATTGGTGTCCGTAGAAAAATCTGAATAGCTGATCTCTATTTTGGGAGCGGCAAGAACAGTGCAGCGCCGGATTTAGGACGACCATTAGAGGTTCGTCCCAATCCGTACTTTAAGGAGGCAAGATGTACTTAATCCTTCTTGGACCCCCAGGATCTGGCAAAGGTACGCAGGCGAAGCGATTACGTGAAGAATTGGATCTTCCGCATGTTGCAAGTGGTGATTTATTCCGCGACCACCTGAAACGGGAGAGCGAACTGGGCAAATTAGCACGAAGCTACATGGACATTGGCCAACTTGTACCCGATGACGTCACAATTGCCATGGTCAAAGAACGGCTCTCTAGACCGGATTGCCGTGGGGGTACGATCCTGGATGGATTCCCTCGAACCCTGGAACAGGCGGAAGCTCTGGATTCAATCCTCCAAGAACTCGGGCAACAACTCACGGGTGTGTTGTATATTGCAGTTCCGGACGATGTCCTTGTCGAACGCTTATCGGGCAGACGCATATGTCGAAACTGCCAAACACCGTACCATGTCCTTTTTAATCCACCACGCGAAATGCAAACGTGCGACCTGTGCGGGGGTGAGCTATTCCAGCGTGATGATGATCAACCTGAGACGATAAGAGCGCGCATCGAGGTTTACCACGAACAGACCGCCCCACTCATCAAGTACTATCTGGCTGCTGATCTCCTGCATGAAGTTGATGGGAATATTGACATCGACCGGGTAACCGCTACCCTCATCAAGGATATACGCAATCTCCATCGGTGAGTCTCCAACGATCACGAATTGAATTTTAGATATCTCTAACGGGGCTGACCCAAAAGATCTAACCCGTGTTTTCATTCTTGAATGGGCGCACCCTTGTATGCGCCTGAATTTCATTCCAGCGGAAGGATCCACTGCTATTCGCAACTGGTCTCTCACTTGGCAGGAAGGCAACTGTGGTTTAGTCTAGGCCAGTTGCAGCTGCTCGAACATCGGTCGAAACGATCGGAGAAGACTTGACTCCAGAAATCGCACAGGTGTTGATCATCGTAGGAGGTGCATTGCTCCTGATTATCAGCGAGCGCATCCGCGTAGACGTTATCGCTTTGATGGTCTTAGGAACATTGGCTTTGACGGGTCTTGTCACACCAACAGAGGCGCTCTCCGGCTTCAGCAGCCCGGCTGTCATTACAGTCTGGGCTGTCTTCATCATGAGCGGTGCGCTTGCTCGCAGCGGGATCGCCAATCAGATCGGACGGCAAGTGTTACGCGTGGCGGGCAATGGAGAAGCGCGCTTAATCGCTGCGATCATGCTCAGCGCAGGCTTGATGTCCGCGTTCTTGAACAATGTTGGGGTGGTCGCCATAATGCTGCCCGTCGTTATGGATATCTCACGCCGTACAAGGCGCTCTCCTTCGAGATTTCTCATCCCGCTGGCATACGGTTCTTTGCTTGGCGGCCTTACCACGCTCATAGGGACTCCAGCAAATATCCTGGTTAATGAAGCTCTCTCCGACGCAGGATTGCAGACTTTCAATCTCTTCGACTTCTCACCCGTTGGTTTCATCCTACTCATCGCCGGCGTTCTATTCATGAGCCTCGTTGGACGCCATTTGCTTCCGGATAGGGATATTCATCAAGCGCTTACACAAACCCCTCAGGAGCTGCTTGAGGATGTCTACGACGTCGAGCAGAGGCTTTTTCTATTGTGCTTACCCGCAGGCTCACCCCTCTCAGGCAAGTCCCTTATCGAGAGCCGCGTCGGCGCTGCTCTGGGGCTCCAAGTGATCGCGATCTTACGCGAAACAGGATCGCTGCTCTCACCCATGGCCGGGACAATACTTCAAGATGGAGATCGGTTATTAGTTGAAGGCCGCTTTGAGACTGTCCTCGTCTTCCAGCACAAAAACTTCCTTGACATTTCCGACGAAACACTCGACGTAGATCAACTCTTCTCCGCTGAGACTTCCCTTTGTGAAGTCACTCTCGCATCGGATACCAATCTGATCGGACGAACGCTTTTTGAGAGCGGATTCCGAAAGCGTTTCGGGGTGAACGTCCTGGCGATCAAGCATGACGGATTCGCCCAGCGCACGAACCTGCAGGGTAAGTCACTGTTTGCGGCGGATGCTTTACTTTTACAAGGATCGAACGAGCGGTTGGAAGAGATTCGCAACTCGCCCGAATGGTCGAGTTTCCGTTACATAGATGTTGATGAAGTCAACGAGCATTATGAACTCTTCGAGCGTATTCGTATCATGAGCGTCCCGGAGGGATCGAGTCTATCGGGGAAGACACTCGCTGAGAGCCGGCTAGCGGACGCTTTTGGTATCTGCGTCCTGGGAATTCACCACGGAAATCGTACGGACTTGACACCGGATGTCAATCATATCATCCAGGATGGGGACCAGCTACTCGTTGAGGTCTGGCCAGAAGATTTAAAGGTATTGCGGGGTCTGCAGGATCTGGAGGTTATGAGAGAGGGGTTGCCGGATTTGAAGACGCTTCAATCCGACCAGGTTGGCCTCCTCGAGGTTGTTCTATCCCCTCACACTACCCTGGACGGAAAAACCCTGCGTGAACTTCATTTCAGGGAAAAATATAGCTTAAGTGTCCTCGCAGTTTGGAGAGGTGGGAGGCCGTATCGATCGCAGTTACGCGATATGCAATTGCGGTTTGGCGACGCTTTGTTGCTTCACGGATTACGCGACAGCTTTAAGGTCCTCGGTGCGGAACCCGATTTTCTAGTCCTTACCGAGGAAGCTCAACAAGCCCCGCGCATAGAGAAAGCCCCTCTGGCATTGTTGATCCTGTTCGCTTTCGTAGTGAGCGTTGTTTTGGGGATCCTGCCCATAGCGATAGCTGCAGTCATCGGCGCCACCGTTATGGTCTTTACGGGTGTACTCTCGATGGATGAAGCCTACAGGTATATTGATTGGAAATCGGTTTTCCTCATAGCCGGTATGCTGCCGCTGGGGATCGCCTTGCAGCAGACTGGGGCCGCGGAGCTTGTTGCCCAAGGGCTTCTCAATGCGGCAGGTAAACTCGGACCTTACGGCATTATGGGCGGGTTGTTCTTGCTATCTGCATTCACCTCCCAGATCTTGCCCAACGCTGTTGTAGCGGTGCTCATGATACCTATTGCCATAAGCGCATCAATGGAATTGGGGATTTCACCGCTCCCGTTCACAATGATCGTCGCCATATCGGCCTCTTCCAGCTTCCTCACCCCGGCCGCTCACCCTACAAACAGCCTGGTCATGGGTCCTGGCGGCTACCGCGCCACCGACTTCATCAAGGTGGGACTTCCATTGGCTATCGTTATACTCCTTCTTACGCTGCTCATCCTTCCATTCTTCTGGCCGCTCTAAACCCCAAAATAGAAACCATAGGAATTGGGCTGCACTTTCGAGAGGGCATTTAATCCTCTTCGTTACGCCAAAGCTCTCCTACTGTTTCGCTGTCTCAGTAGTATAAGATTGAACCATGAGTACGGCGTTTACTTGTCTTTGGATATGGTTGATCTTGTGGATGGGGTTGTGGAAGCCGTCGTTGAAATTACTTCTCCGGCTTATCCGGCTTCTCGGGTTTATTCTTGTCCTTATCAGGCTTATCTTTAAGCTGCCCGGGCGCAAGGTCACTCGGCTTTCCGCCTTCATGAATAACTTTAAGCACTTCTTGGGAACGACCGGATTGTTCGATAGCGTGATCAATCGCCGCGCGTGCATTTTCAGGGACTTGTTCTCTCACTCGCTCTAAAACCTGGATATGCTTCTCATGCTTCGCCTTAATCTTAGCGAGGTCCAAATTACCGTTGCCAATTTCACCCTCTTGTGCGATCTCTTCGAGCTTGCTCATGGCATCTTCAAAGCCATCTAGAGCTATTCCAAGATCATCGAAGCGCCCCTCTTCAGCTAGTGTTTGTGCCTCTTCTAAGCGGTAATCCGCAAACTCATAAAGAAGCGCTATGTCACCATTGGCTGTAAAACTGAGCGCTAATTGGATCTCCTCACCCGCACGTTTGACAGGATAAAGAGTATCTCCCGGCAGCGCAGATGCGGAAGCCTGTTTCAGCCCGATTCCGCTTCCGAAGAGCATGGCCGCGATCACGACGCCTGCAATAACTGTCGACCAGCGACGGCGGTGGAAGTATATGCGCCGCGCTCGCCTGGGTTGAGGTTTTTCGGATGAGATTGAGGTCGTCAAGGCTTTTACCCGGTTCAAAATCCGGGTTTTCGCATTACGCACAAACTGTGCGTCTGGCTTCTCGGGAGCGAGGGTTTCGTTCACTCGAAGGGCAAGCGCGAGCAAGGGCTCCAGGACATCCTTCAACTCCGGATACGCCTGAACACAGCTCTGTACCGTCTCATCCCCGGCCTGAACCCGAGTGAGACATTCATCGATTACCCAATCAAGCTTTCGGTTCATCATCCTTGACTACCTGACGCTTTAGCGCCTTCATCGCTCTATGCAGCAGCACTCGCACAGCTCCCTCGCTGCGTCCTATCCACTGAGCGCATTCTTTCGTTGAGAGTTCAAGCAACACCCGCAAGCGGATGATTTCTCGATACTCCTCCGGCAATGCTTCCAGACCTACCCGCAAGCTATCCACTTGCTCCTGATGGACGATCATGTCGTCAATCCTTGGGGGTGATTCACTGATCTGGTCAGCGCTCTCTATCGGTAGTTCTTCCTCCTCCTGCCGGTAATGGTCTACCAGCAGATTTCGAGCGACCTGGTACAGGAAAGCGGAAAATCGTAAGCCCCTCTCTTTGTAACGGTCGAGCGACTCGTAAGACCGCAAGAAAACGGTCTCTGTGAGATCTTCAGCGATTCGGTCTTCAGCGACCCGAGTCCGGATGTATCGATAAATCGACTCAAGGTAGCGTTCGTACAGGCAACCGAAGGCCTCTACCTCACCCCGTTTTGCCCGTTCTATCAAACGAGCATCATCCAGAATTTGATTATTCTCTTCAATCATGATAACGATGAACCCTAAAAAATGTTACACGGCTTCTATGTGTACGGGTAGACCCCTAATGCTCCTACATCTGGAACTGAAAAATCCCGAGACCGGGCACTATCCAACGCGTCAATAGCGAACAGCGTTCCTTGCCCTTTGGAGAAACCGCTCGGGCGATTACAATAGATTCAGAGTACAAACCTTATCTGGAGTCATCGAAATGGACTCAAGAGGAGAACAACTAGGATGTCGATATTACGGCTCCTGAATGAACATCAGAGTGCGATCTGGCAGCGAGAGCGTGAGCTCATTCGACGATTACTTCAAATCCTTGATTCCTGGGAGATCGATACGAGCGATATTGAGCACCTGCGTCAGGCTCTCGATCAACTGAACGAACTCTTCCTGCTCGTCGTCGTCGGTGAATTCAACAGCGGGAAATCCGCGCTCATCAATGCCTTACTGGGAGAGACTTACCTCACGGAGGGTGTAACGCCGACAACGGACAGGATATACATTGTAAAACATGGTGAACCAGGAAACCCGGAGTTCATCAGTGAGGACGTACGCGTTGTGCGTTTCCCTGCGGAGATCCTGCGGGAAGTCCACATCGTCGACACACCGGGGACGAACGCCGTCCTGCGCCATCACGAAGCCATCGTGCGAGAGTTCATCCCGCGCAGTGATATGGTCATCTTCGTCACTTCAGCGGATCGACCTTTCACAGAGAGTGAACGTGATTTTCTGGAAAACATCCGTAAGTGGGGAAAAAAGGTCGTCGTCATTATCAATAAAATCGACATTCTTCAGAATGCTGAAGCCATTGATGAAGTCGTTTCCTTCGTCAATAATCAGGTCCTGCGCTTATTGGATTTTGAACCCGAACTCTTCCAGCTCTCCGCTCGCGCGGCACAACAAATGAACCCGGATGACTCGGAATCGAAACACGCGAAAGCATTTCAACGTTTCCAGGAATACCTGCAAGAGACGCTTTCGCAGGAAAGTATCATCAAGTTAAAACTGCTTAATCCACTCGGTGTGAGCTTGAAAATCACCAGGCAGTACAAAGATCTCGCTCAGAAACGGGTGGATGTATTGACAGATGATTCGGCCACACTACAGAAGGTCCAGAATCAGCTCGAACTCTTTGAGAGCGACACACAAGCGGAGTTTGGACGTCATTTGGATCGGATTGAAAAGGAATTGCTCTCGATGCGGATGAGAGGTGAGGAGTTCCTCGACGACCGATTGCGCCTTCTAAAAATCCGCGACATGCTCAATTCTAAGAAAATGCGAGCCGCCTTTGAGGGCGATGTCGTTGACGATACCCCGCAAAGAATTGAAAATCACGTCGAAGAGATCATTGACTGGCTCGTCGAGCGTGAACTACGTCAATGGCGGCTGATGGCGGATGAGCTAGGGCGGCGAAAAGAGACCGAGGCGCTCCGCGATGCTGCGAAACAAGCTGCAAGTGGTTTTGCTTACAACCGCCGTCAGTTACTGGATAGTGTGGGAGTGCAGGCGGATCGTGTGATCGCAAGTTTTGACCAGAAAGCCGAGGCCGCGCGTTTGACGGAAACCGTTCGCGAATCCGTCGCTCTTGTCGGGTTGGTTGAAGTAGGTGCGATCAGTCTTGGGTTGATCCTGAAAGCCGTTCTCACTACCGCTGCCGCGGATGCCACCGGATTGCTCGCCGCCGGTATCCTGGGAATTCTCGGGTTCGCTGTTATCCCCTACCGCCGTGGTGTGGCCAAGCGAGAATTCCGAAAAAAAATGTCGCAGCTGCAGGAATCCCTGCGCGATGTGCTAACAGAAAATTTCAAGCGCGAGCTCGAACGCTCTGTCGGACGTCTGCGCGAAGCCATCGCCCCTTACCGAAGATTTATCCTCAGTGAAGAAAGTCAACTAAAAGGTGTACTCTCGGAACTTAAGGATGCCGAAGTTGAGTTCCAAAGCATGGAAGAGGAGATTGAGCGTTAGACCCAAATCCGCTGCAATAAAACCTTCACCTGAGCGTGGAAGGTTCGTTTTGAATAATCATGAATAACAAACACGCCTCCATCTTAGATTCGCTGGAGGCGTGTCATTTTGGCCCACGCGCCAGTTCCTGTCTGTCCATTTTTTTAATGACTAAATTAATAAGCGCATCTCCTGCATCCCCCATGAGCCATAATGGGTGTGGGAGATGAATTTGTGGTGGAACTGGACCCACGATCAACCGCCGGAGGCGCTATAGGTTCCCATCAACTCCGTCTCCGTGAGAATGTGGCCCTCCATCGCCGCAAGCACATCCTCTTTAGATGCGCTTTCACCCAGCACGAGCGATGTGTCTAGCGCGTAGAGTTTGAAAAAATAGCGGTGGGTTCCACTTGGTGGACAAGGCCCACCATATCCAATATTCCCCCAACTGTTGGATCCCTGCTGGCCGCCCTTGGCAAAAATCGCATCTGCTGGAAGATTCTCAGGGAGTGAATTTTCATCCCCGGGGGTATTAAAGAGAACCCAATGGACCCACGTGCCCACGGGGGCGTCGGGATCATCCATGATTAAAACAAACGAGTTCGTATTATTGGGCGCTCCGTCCCATGCGAGTGGAGGCGAAACGTCTTCGCCATTACATGCATATTTAGATGGAATCGGTTCGCCTTCAAGAAAACTTTCGCTGGTGAGTTTGAACTCCACCGGACTCTGAGTCGGTTCAGGGCTTTCAATTACTTCGGTCATTGGCTGCTCAACCTCCTTCGTCTCTTCAAGGGTAATAGATGGTGGCTCTGTATTGACCGGCGTGATAGCTGGTTCCGCCTGACACCCACTGATGGTTGCAGACAACAGGAGAAGCAATCCAAAAACAATCACGAACCGGTTTCGTTTGAGGGACATCTACCTACCTCCACTCATTGTGTTCTACTATAGGGGATCGGACTTATTCCAGTTTCTTCCAAGAAACACTCATTATGGCACACCTTTGTCATGAAGACATACGGAGTGCTTGACTACATACGCTGTGCCAGGCGAAGTCAATTTAATCACCCCTATTTCGCGGAACAATTTCGGCGTTTTCGACATTATACAGAGGTTTTAGATTATCATTACCTAGATTTCCTTTTTTGCCAAGCTTTAGTGATCAACTTCAATGTGCCAGATCGGAGAAATTCAACGCAAATAATCCTTTACTTAAGGGCAAGCGAAGTACCCTTTGATCTGAAGATCGCACGATTTATCAGGAGTGCTAAATGTTACCCAGCTTTCTTCTCACACTACGCGAAGGCGTAGAGGTAAGTCTCATCATCGGGATAATCTTAGGAACACTTGTAAAACTCAATCGCCCGCATCTTCGCAGCTCTGTGTGGCTGGGAGTCGGGCTGGCGAGCATCTTCAGCCTCGGAGCGGCAGTGATCATCCATTCCGTCGGCACAAGTTTTACAGGCAGATCCGAGGAAATATTCGAGGGTGTAACGATGGTTATCGCCGCGATTGTTCTGACATGGGTCATCTTCTGGATGAATCGACAGGCTCAGAATCTCAACCAGAATCTTGAAGCCGATGTCCGTACAGCAACCTCCGAACAAGGTCGATGGGCTCTTTTTTGTTTGGCTTTTTTCGCTGTTCTCAGGGAGGGTGTTGAAATTGGGCTCTTCCTCACAACAACCACGTTCACTATGGGGCTAACGATGACTGTTCTTGGGGCTTTGCTGGGCTTGATCGTTGCGATTGCAGTCACAAGCACATTTGTCGCCAGCATCAGCAGGATGCAACTCAAATATTTCTTCATAACAACGAGCGTCTTCTTGATAGTATTCTCCGCCGGACTGGTCGGGCATGCTGTTCACGAATTCAATGAAGCCGGCCTCATCCCTGCTCTCGTTAATCCCCTCTGGGATGTCAGTCAAATACTCTCAGAGAGCTCCGCGCTGGGTCAGACATTGAAGGTCCTTTTCGGGTACAACGCAAATCCGTCGCTAACCGAGGTCATTGCATATTTTGGATACTACGTATTAATACTGTTGATATATTGGTTTAGTTCCGCGTATTCATCTGCTCGTGATGAGATTCTAATGGCATGAGACCTGGTCCTGTTTCAAGATCCTTACCACATTCGAAAATATGGATCTCCCATCTACGCATGGATTGAGAGTTCTATTAACTTGCGGTTACATCTCCGCCCACACAGATCCCTATATGGCTATGCGAAGCATTGCCGTGTAGAGTGATGATCATGCTTCCTTCCTTTGAATATTGAACTCCGGTAATTCTCCTTTTGGAACCCCTAACATTTAAGCAAGTACCCACCTCTTTTCCTATATCGATCCTGCTGAAAAGCTGTCACAAAATAGTCACATAAGACTATATATAATAGGTGTTGAGGAATACCGATGTCTGGTCAGACCAAACCATACACAATCCTGGTTGTCGATGATGAGCCTTCGATCGTTGATGTCTTGCGTTACAACCTGGAGAAAGCTAACTTTTCAGTCATCGTCGCCCGCGATGGCGAACAAGCGCTACAACTCGCAGAAGCGAGGCAGCCAGACTTGATCGTTCTTGATCTCATGCTTCCAGGAATCGATGGGCTGGAGGTTTGTCGAAATCTTCGCAAGGAAGACAATGTCCCGATCATCATGCTCACTGCAAGAGACGAGGAAATCGATCGGGTTGTTGGATTGGAACTCGGGGCAGACGATTACGTCGTAAAGCCCTTCAGCACTCGTGAACTAATCGCGCGCATAAAATCCGTCCTACGGCGCGCTCAAGCTGCAGAAATCAGAAATGAAACCACCCTGCAAAAGGGTCCACTCTCGATGAATCTCGACAAACACGAGGCGCACTGGGACGGGGAACTACTAGAGCTTTCCGCCCTGGAGTTCGATCTCCTTGAAACCTTAATTCGTAACGAGGGGCACGTGCTGACCAGAGAGCAATTGATTTCAACAGTATGGGGCTATGATTTTTTTGGGGATACACGCGCTGTAGACACAGCCGTACGGAGGCTGCGCGCTCGTTTGCGTGAAGTGCATTCACTCGCTGCCGAGTCAATCGCGACCATCCGCGGCGTGGGGTATAAGCTCGATGTCCGCCTATAACTCGATAAAATCCCTTCTTCAGCGTTATCTAGTATTAACCTGGGCGCGCAGCTTGAGAAGCAAAATCCTTCTGAGCCACTTAGCAGTAATCTTCATCGCCGCGATCATCACTGGTTTCTCGCTGCTCTCCCTCGCGGAATTTTATTTCCTGAATGCGCTTGAAAACAGTCTTGTCTCTCAGGCGCACGTGATCACAAAGAGTCTCTTACCGCAACTGCATATCGAGGTGCCGGACCCGCAAATCGAACAAGCATTCAATGCTATTCAACAACAGGTCATCGGCAATCTCAACGTTCAGGTAATCGCTCCCTCCGACCTGCTCGAAAACGAGGAACCATCACCGCTCTCGCAAGCGGAATTGAACAGCCTCCGAGATTTTACGATCGAACTCAGCTCTACAATAGAAACCCGATTCCTGCTCATTGACCAGGAGGGGGCAACTGTCATCGCATCTGCAGGTCTCGACCTGGAACCTTATAAAGAGATCCCCGCCACGCAAGATGCTTTCGGCGGTCAGATCTCAAGCAGCGTGGAAAAGATCAAGGGTGAAGAATGGCTTTTCGTCGCCATCCCCCTTCTTCAACAAGATGAAACGGTGGCCGTCCTTCTTCTCGGTCACCCATTAAGAGATATCGCCGCCGTCCTAGCCGATCTGCGCTCGAGGCTCATCCTGGCGGTTGGCATCGCCATTCCACTCGCAAGCTTGCTCGCTTTTTCATTAAGCCGAAACCTTTTGCGCCCGGTAAATGTGCTGGCAGAGGCGGCACGCGGGATGCAGACAGGGGTATTCGATATCCCAGTCTCCGTCGAGCGGTTCGACGAATTGGGCCAGCTCAGTCGGACATTCGACAGCATGCGAAGCCGTTTACTCGAAACCGAAAAGCTGCGAACTCAGTTCATATCCGACGTCTCTCACGAGCTCCGCACCCCACTAACGGCGATAAAGGGGTTGACGGAATCGCTGCAGGATGGTGCGGTCGATGATCCCGAGGTGAGAGATCGCTTCCTCGACTCGATCGAGAGAGAAACCGACCGGCTCATTCGCATGACAAACGACTTGCTCACGCTCACCCGAGTCGATGCAGGAGGGATGAAACTCAAACTTGAGAGCCTCGATCTCAGGAAAATACTCGACGATACGAAGACAAAGCTTTCCCCTGAAGCGAGGAGACGCAGCGTACAAATCCAAATGGAGCTCCCCAAAAAACCGATCATGGTTAGCGCAGATCATGATCGCATCGAACAGGTGCTCACCAATATTCTGGATAATGCGCTTAAGCATTCTCCTGCAAAAGAACAAATCCTCGTTACATTGCGGGACACTAGCCAAAAGAAACAAGAAACCAATGCTAGCAGAGGGATAGACCCTTCATCACTAAGTGATGAAGTATTCAAGCTAGTATTAGGGCCCGGGCCGCATGTCGTAATTTGCGTGCAAGACCGCGGTGCAGGTGTGCCTGCTAAAGACCTCCCACACGTTTTTGAACGCTTTTATCGGGCGGATTATTCCCGCTCGAGAGACCAAGGGGGAAGCGGCCTGGGTCTTTCGATTGCACGCGCCATAATGGAAGCCCACGGTGGCCACATCCAACTCCTGAGCCCCTCACCCGAATGGGATGGCTCAGGAAACCCGGGTACAACGGCGGTACTTATTTTCCCAACCGGATCTCCCCACATCTGACCATCCCTTAATTAATAGTTACCTTGTACATAGTGTAAGAACAAGACAGTCATGAGCATAGCTCCATTGCTCTGCCTGTATCTTGCGGCACTCCGGGAGATGGAGCGGCTGGTGGCGATTTGAAAGCGTGGTGATTCAAAGGGAGACTGCCAGGACGGACATTGAAAGTCCTAACGCTCCCAACCGGAATTTCGCCCCTCTAAAACCTTCTCCGATCCGATCTACACGAATAGGCTTCCAAAAACAAAAACGATCCTGTATATTTTTCCCTCGGTTGCATTCAATCCACGCAGATGCATCACCTGCTATAGGATCCCCTCCGGGTCCGTGTCTATTTGCCATGCCCTTGATGCCGAAGTGCCCCAATTCGGGCAGGAATGGGACACAAAGCACCGCTATATCTGTAGTTGAGACATAAGCTAGTGAAGATTCTTAGTTGGTCTCCAGAGATTTGTAAACATACGAGAACATTCATTTAGAAGGAGGTTCGAACGATGAAACAAACACCGGGACTGATTCTAGCAGTTGTATGTGCTGGTTTTCTAATAAGCGCAGTAGGCACACCCGCTCAGGTTGACCCCAACCCGGGAGTGATAACGGTCTCCGGGGAAGCCGTCGTGAAGGTGGTTCCAGACGAGGTTCTTATCACGTTGGGGGTGGAAAACTTCCATCGAGAGCTGAGCGTAGCGAAACGGAGAAATGATCTCAGTGTCCAGGAAGTTATTAGCATCACCAAACGTTATGCGGTGGCTGCGAAGGACATACAAACAGATTACATCAGCATCGAGCCGCGCTATGACGATACATACCCCTATACGAATCTCACCGGGCATTTCGTCCGCCGCACGATTGTGGTTACCCTGCGTGATATTGATGTGTTCGAGGATTTATTGACAGCGGTCACCGAGGCCGGGGCCACTAACGTCCACGGGATCGATTTCCGCACTTCAGAACTACGCAAGTATCGAGACCAGGCGCGGGCATTAGCCGTTCAGGCCGCTAGCGAGAAAGCTGAGGCGATGGCTGGCGTGCTCTCGATCTCCGTCAGCAAGCCTAAGTCGATTCACGAAGACCATGTCGGATGGTGGTCCTGGTACGGTTACGGCTGGTGGGGTTCACGCTATGCGGGGATGTCGCAGAATGTCGTGCAGAACGCTTCTGGCCCTTCTCCGGATTTCGACGGCGCATTCGCCCCTGGCCAGATCTCTATCAACGCCCGGGTAACCGTGACCTTTGAGTTGCTGCAGTAGCGCCGATCACGTATTGAACGAACTAATAGACTGGCTCCTCCGGAACCATACTGTCCTCGGGGGAGCAAGGTCTATTCCCTTGAGACGGTGTTCGATCTAATTACAAACACGAAGGCGCCCCAAGTCGCGACCCGATCTCCTTATGAAAGCCCTGGATAATAAGAACAACCGCTTAACCCTCTAAGCAATTGTCTCACCTTACCTTCGAATACCGTTGCTTCTCCCGGCAATAATCCGGACGACTTTTATCATCCGCGCATAGAGAAGAATGCGGGGGATGTAATTTTGGGCTAGTGTTCGCTGTCCGAACAACCAAAGCGCCACTCGAAGCCATCGCGCTGGATGAAAGCAGCGGCTTCTGCCGGCCCCCAGGTTCCTCGCGTATACGTCATCACCCCTTGAGCAGGCGAGGTCTTTTCCCAGGTTTTCAGGACTGGGTCGATGATACTCCAGGCGGCCTCGATTTCATCGCTGCGTGTGAACAGTGAAGCATCTCCCTCCAACGCGTCGAGGAGCAATGGCTCATAAGCATCCGGCAGGGGTTCATCACCAAACGAGTCTCGGTAATGGAAATCCATCTCGACGGAACGCGTCTCCTGCTGAGTGTCGGGCACCTTCGTCTCGAAACGCAGATGGATCCCCTCATCCGGTTGAATGCAGAGGGAGAGGAAATTCGGGGTCAGCTCGTAGCCTTCCGGGAGCGGGAACATCACGTGCGGTGGTGCCTTGAACTCAACCACTACCTCGCTTGTCTTGTGTCGTAGCGCTTTTCCCGATCGCAGGTAGAAAGGTACGCTCTGCCAGCGCCAGTTATCGATATAGAGTTTCAAAGCGGCATAGGTCGGGGTTGGAGAATTTTCAGCGACGCCCTTTGCCTTACCGTATCCATCATATTGACCACGAACTGCATCTTCAATATTGATGGGTCGGACTGCCTGGAGCACTTTTACTTTCTCATTACGCACCGCATCCGCGGCGAATGTCGCCGGCGGCTCCATCGTCACCAAGGTAAGCAGTTGCAGCAGGTGGTTCTGAAACATATCTCGCAAAACACCCGCCTTGTCGTAATAACCCGCGCGATGCTCCACATCGACGGTCTCTGCTACGGTGATTTGAACATGGCTGATATAGTTCCGGTTCCAAATCGGTTCGAAGATGGTATTTAAAAATCGGAAATACAATATGTTCTGCGCTGTCTCTTTGCCAAGATAGTGGTCGATTCTGTATATCTGTCGCTCGCTGAAGACCGAATGGATCATGCTGTTCAATTCGAGGGCGCTTTTCAAATCTCTGCCGAAAGGTTTTTCAATGACGATGCGCCGCCAACCATCGCGTTCGCCCACCATGTCGGCTTTTCCCAATTCCTGAATGACAATCGGGAATAACGAAGGAGCGGTTGCGAGATAATACAGACGATTGACTGGACTACCCTCGAGCTCTTGAAGGAAATTATCCAGTGCGACGTAATCTGCGCTTTGCGCGATGTCGCCCCGTAAGTACCAGAGCCTCTGGGAAAAATCCATCCACTCCTCTTTTGGGCACTCGAAATTCGCCAGCTCCTCCACACCCCGGCGCATCTTCTCCCGGAACTGCTCATGGCTGATCTCACTCCGGGCCGTTCCAACGATCTGGATCTCCGCCGGCAGCCGTCCTTTGCGATACAGATTAAAGAGCGCCGGGACCAATTTGCGGGCGGTAAGATCACCGGAGGCGCCGAATATTACAATCGCCGTCGGTCTCGCACCTAGATTATCCGAGTTCATGAGTGCGCCTCCGGCCCCATGCTACCTGCGACCACGCATGATGTTGGCAGCTTCATCGTTCTCCCTCGCGCTTGATCGCGTGCCCACCAAATTGATTACGCATTGCCGCTAGAAGCTTCGCCGAATAACGCTCATCTTGCCGGCTTACCAAGCGCATCATGAGTGAAAGTGTAATGACCGGAGCGGGGATGTCCAGATCGATGGCCTCGGCAACCGTCCACCGACCTTCCCCGCTATCTGCAACCCAGTCCTTTACAGCGGATAAGTCTGGGTCCTCCTTCAGCGCTTCCGCGGTGAGATCGAGCAGCCAGGAACGCACCACGCTTCCATAGCGCCAAATCTCGGCGATGTGGTGCAGATCGAGGTCAAATTTCTCCTTAGCTTTCATGATCTCAAAGCCTTCTGCATAAGACTGCATCAAGCCGTACTCGATCCCGTTGTGCACCATCTTCACGAAATGCCCTGCACCGTTGGATCCGACATGCCCCCAACCCCTGTCCGGAGCGGGTGCGAGGGTTGAAAAAACCGGGTGCAGTCGCTCCACCACAGAAGCCTCACCACCGATCATCATGCTATACCCCTCGGCAAGACCCCAGATTCCGCCACTCGTGCCGACGTCCACCAATGATATCCCCTTTCCCTTCAGCTCAGTCGCCCGGCGCTGGGTATCCTTATAGTTGCTGTTGCCACCATCAACCACAATATCGCCGTCCGAGAGCAGTTCTCCCAGTTCGTTCAGAAGCGACCCTGTTGGATCGCCCGCCGGGACCATGATCCAGACAATCCGAGGGGTTTTAAGTTTGCTAACCAAATCCTCGAGGGACTCAGCGCCATCTGCGCCTTCCGACTCCGCTTTGCTAATCGCATCCTTGTTGCGGTCGAATACAACAACTCCATGCCCACCCTTCAATAGGCGGGAGGTCATATTGCCGCCCATTTTTCCCAGTCCAACCATCCCTATTTGCATGCGTCTAACCCTGCTTTCTTTCATCTCTTTTTAGTGAACGAATCCCATCTCCCGCGGCGATGATTACTTCGCTCGCGAGATCGAGGAAAAGCCCGTGCTCGACGATCCCCGCCCTGCTTTCTAGCTCTGCAGACAGAGCATAGGAGTCAACAATCGGTCCAAAATGACAATCGAGGATGAAGTTCCCGCTATCGGTAACAAATGGTGTGCCCTCCGTTTTCGTACGCAATTTCGGTTCAGCACCGAGGGAGCGCAAAAACTCTTCCAGGGGACGCCGCCCAAAAGGGATGATTTCAACTGGAAGATCGAAATTCGTTCCAAGAACCGGTGAAAGTTTTCGTTCATCGACAACGATGATATTAAGCGTGGTAGCTAGTGCGACGATCTTCTCGCGCAATAATGCGCCACCGCCGCCTTTAATCAGATTCAATTCAGGGTCGACTTCATCCGCACCGTCAATCGTAACGTCGATCCGGGGATGTTCCTCCAGAGAGGTTAAGGGGATCTCCGCCCTACGTGCTTCCTCGGCGATTAATTCAGCCGTGGGGATCGCCCGAATACCTTCCAACTCCCCCCGGCGAATCAGCTCCCCGATCAACCGCAAGGCATGTATCGCCGTGCTGCCAAACCCTAAGCCAACCACCATGCCAGATTCGACAAACTCGACGGCTTTCTCACCTGCTATTTTCTTCAGTTCATCTCGATCGTTTGCCATATCTGATCATCTCTCGTTAAGTCGCTCGACAATCATTTCCCTGACCACATCTACAACCCGGCTTGGTTCATCGACGATCCACCGTTCTTCTAATAAACCAAGCGCGTGCACCCCTTCTTTCGTGAAAGGTGTTGTGACGGCCACACACATCATGCCCGCTGCTACTGCAGCGCGGACACCGGATGGGGAATCCTCCAATACGATGCAGCGCTCATTCTGGATCCCCAATTCGCTGGCAACAAGATGATAGATCTCAGGATCGGGCTTCCCTCTTTCAACATCATCGCGGGTTGCGATGAAATCGAACGCGTCCTGCAGCTTAAGAATCTCCAAAACCCGAGCTGCTTGAGGACATCTCGACATCGTCGCCAATCCAGTCTTGCAGCTTGCGTTCCTGGCTTCCTCGAGAACGGCCAAATTATGCGGCCATTCATGGCGCAGAATCAGGTCCGAGTCCTGGAGCATTTTCTCATAGTGCTGAAGGCGGATTTGAACGAACGCCTGCCAGGCGGCGCTTACCCCGAACTCATCCATCCGCTCCGATGCGCGAGCTGAAAGGTCAAACTTATCAACCAAAGCCTGTGCAACCTCACGCCTCGGTAGTCCAACAACCTCACGGAATGCTTCGATTACCTGTTCTTCCTCTACATCATGCGGGCAAAGATCAGTTACTGCGCGTGCGTATGAAATCGCTTTCAGCTTTTCCGTCTGAACGAGCGTACCGTCGAGGTCGAAAATTATTGCTTCAATCATCGGCAGATCTCAAAAGTGGGGAACCAATTCGCGAATAACCACCTTGCTTGTAAAAGAGTAGCGCCAGATTTCATCTGCGCTTTCATTCAACTAAGGCGTCCGCCAATTGTTGGATGCCACCCTGAATATCTCCTGCCAGATGGAAGCGGATCACCTTCCTGCCTTCTTCACGCAAAGCCTGTCGATCCCCAAGCGCTTGCGCTTGAATGAGAACTCTGAAGGAGATTGAGGATTCATCTTCTCCGGCCAAATCGGGTATGGCCAGATCCTCTGATTTTTCTGATGTGATTTGAATGAACAATCCATTTCCGCCGTCACCTTTATGCATTTGACCAGTTGAGTGCAAGAAGCGAGGGCCGAAACCCAATGTTGTGGCAAATCCAGTCCGTTCGCGCAGTCTATGACGCAGGACACTCAACGCCTGATGTGTTTCATCGGTGTCGGGCAGGTAAGCCTGCAGGGTGATATATGCGCCAGGATCTGCGGCGCCCAAGAAACCATTGAAAATCTCCTTCAGCGAGGGTTTTTCTTCCTCATAGGCAGGGGGGTTTACGCCAGACGCGGTCGCATAAACCTCGATCCCGTCAAGTTCAAATAGCGGCGCTTCAACGGGAAGTTGACCCTGCTCTTGATAAGCCGCCATCATCTCGGACGCCTTCAATTTCGCGGATTCCACGTTTGGCTGATCAAATGGATTAATGCCCAGGCGCTGTCCTGCTACCGCGGTGGCCATCTCCCAAAGGAAGAACTGCCCACCGATGTCATAGACATCAGCCAGAACGATCTCGATCACCGGATGGCCTGCTTCGATGAGTGACTCGAACGCCTTGGCTGAAGAGTCATCTTTTTTCAAATGAAACCAAACAAATACTCGATCATCCCCATAAGTTTGCGGTGCTGCAAGTTTCTCCCCTACGACGGGCAGTATGCCCTTCCCTTCTTTGCCGGTGCTCTCCGCCAGCAATTGCTCAACCCAATCTCCAAAGCTCTCGACTTCTGGTGAGATGAGGAAGGTAAGTTTATCCCGCCCAATTTTAGCGAGCACCCCGAGAGCGACGCCAAGCTTGGCTGCAGGAATTTCATCCACGTTGGCATCTTCACCGCTCGCACGGGCCACGGAAAGTGCCCTGTCCAATAACACATCGATGTCTATGCCAATAAGCGCAGCGGGAACCAAGCCGAAATAGGAGAGCGCTGAATAGCGGCCACCGATATCCGGGTTATTGAGGAATATCCGACGGAAGTGATATTTATTAGCAAGTTTCTCTAGGTCGCTTCCAGGGTCCGTAACTGCAGCAAAATGCATCCCTGCTCGGCCCACCCCTACGGCGTTAGCGATTTTTGTATACATGAATTTGAAGAGCGAAAGCGTCTCAACAGTCGAGCCGGATTTCGTTGATACGATAAAAATCGTTTTCGTAATATCGATCTTTTCTAGAAGATTGAGAATGGCACCGGGGTCGGTGCTGTCGAGAACGAATAATTCAGGATAACGATCTGCGATACCGAAGGTCTTCTGAAATACATCCGGGGCGAGACTGGAGCCGCCCATCCCTAGCAATACGACATACTTATACCCACCTTCACGAATTTCATCCGTGAATCTTGTGAGTTCCGGAACGGCTTCTTTCATCTCAGCCGGCACCTGAAGCCAACCAAGGCGGTTGGTGATCTCGTCTGGTTCAGATTTCCAAACGGTATGATCGTGTTTCCAGAGCCGTTTGAAGATACCCTGTTCTTGAATTGCCTCTAAGCCCTGCTCCAAGGCGCCTGAGTATCCACCTAGTTTAAAGTGGATAGTTTCACCCTTCATGTGTATCTCCACGTTTTCCTTCGATACTGGCGAGCATCGTCCGGAAAGACTTTGCGAATGCGTCTACACCCTCTCTCAAAAGCTGACCGGTTATTTCATTAAGATCGATACCGAGTTCTGAGAGCTGTTGAAGCTCGGCCTCGGCAGCCTCAACATCGTGTTCCAGGGTGTGAGCAATAACTCCATGGTCTATGAAAGCTTCGAGCGTAGCCGGCGGAACGGTGTTCACGGTATCTGGTCCGATGAGAGAATCCACATAAAGCGTATCGGCGTAGGCCGGGTTCTTCGTGCTCGTGCTCGCCCACAATGGGCGTTGCACCCAGGCACCCTTCTCCGCCAAAGCATCCCACCGTTCACCCGAGAATATATCCTTGAAATGAGCGTATGCTACTTTGGCGTTTGCAACCGCAATTTTCCCTTGAAGTGATTCCGCCCCCTTTTCATCCAAAGCGCGATCAACTGCCGTGTCCACTCGGCTTACAAAAAACGATGCGACCGAGGCGACATGGCGCAGATCTCCTCCGCGACGATCAAGCGTTTCCAACCCCTTGATGTACGCCTCTGCGGCTTCAGCATAACGACCCATCGAGAAAATCAGGGTCACGTTCACATTAATGCCTTCTCCAATCAATGTCTCAATCGCCGGAATGCCGGCGAGGGTCACGGGAACCTTGATCATCACATTTGGCCGATCCACCTCTGCGTAAAGCCGACGAGCTTCCGCAATCGTGCCATCGGTGTCGTTCGCCAGCTCAGGGCTGACCTCAATGCTTACAAAACCATCTTTGCCGTCTGTGTCGTCATAGATTGTGCGCAACAGATCTGCCGTTCGCTGAATATCTTCGATGGCCAGCGTTTCATAGATCTTTTTTACGGGCAAACCCGCGGTTAAGAGAGGATCGAGCACCTGGTCATAATCGGAGCTTCCAGCGATCGCTTTTTCGAAGATCGATGGGTTTGAGGTCACGCCGGTTACCCCAGACTTGAACATTTTTTCGAATTCGCCGGACTCCAATAAAGCCCTGCGGATATTGTCATACCAGATAGACTGGCCGAGTTCATTCAAGGATTTCAGGTCTGCCATAAGAACACTCCTACCCATAGGTTTGAGAAATCTAATCGGATTAATGATTCATCCGGTCCCAAAGACCGGGATTAGCGCGCCATGAACAGCACTCGCCGAATCCGAGGCGAGGAAAAGGATGACCTCGCTGATCGCTTGTGGCGTTACCCACCGGGAGTAGTCCGCATCCGGCATCGCCTCTCTGTTCACGGTTGTATCAATAGTCCCAGGGAGTACTGCGTTTACATTGATACCTTCACGCTTGAGCTCAGCGGATAGGCTTTCGGTTAACCTCAGTACTGCGCTCTTCGACATCGCATACACACCGGATTTCGCTAAGCCTTTCATTCCTTGTCGGGCGCCGATGTTGATGATCTTACCGGATCCTGCTTTCAACATATGCGGGATGGCTGCCTGGCAACTTAGAAAAGTTGTCGTAGCATTCAAATCCATCAAGAACTCCATCGTTTCAATAGGAGTCTCGTGAACCGGCGTTTCAGCTCGATATCCGCCAACCGTATTAACCAGGACATCGACTTGGCCATGATGTGCTACAGCCTTTGAAATCGCGTCATCGACCGAATCTTTGGAGGTCATCTCAACCAAGTCAACCAGGAGATGTTTATCCATCCCTGAAATCGTGGGGAAGGTCTCCTGAAGCCGGCCCTCTTCTCGATCTAGAAGGACTAAACTCGCCCCATGAGCTTCAAACGCACGAACAACAGCGCTGCCTAGATTTCCGGCCGCTCCGGTAATTACGACTACCTTATCAGAATAATCATACATAATGCACCATACTTCTCGAAGTTTACCGACCCTCGGGGATATCGCCCCCTATAATCAGATAGGGTTCGTTGCTTGATTCTTACGGGGAACTCATTGAATCTCGGATTGACGGCCATTATATCAGAGCCAGTCTCAAGCCCTATCTAACCGATATATCGTTCAAGGGGTATGTTCTATTTAGCGCTCGATAAACTAATAAGGGCAGCGATCTACTATCTCCGCGGGTTTCCACGAACTCTGGAGGTCAATTACAGCATAGAAAGACTAATCTATGATATCTTGTGTAAAATTGCACGTTTCTAACGGATTTGCGACTGAGCAATGAGGATATATTAAATTTGCAGCAACTTGAGGAACCCATCTTTCCCAGAGGTATGTATGCTATTGAAATCTCTTGAACTCCCGAAACCCAAACCCCAGGGATCTATCTCACTAGAGCAGGCGATAGGGGATCGGGAATCCGTGCGCAGCTTTACAAAACAAACCCTCTCGCTGGAACAAATTGGGCAACTACTCTGGGCCGGCCAGGGGCTTCGCGATGCACTCGGCCGACGCACGGTCCCCTCCGCCGGCGCGCTCTACCCGCTCGAACTTTACCTGGTTGTGGAAAACGGCGTATACCATTACATACCAAAAGGTCATCGGATGGAGCCACACGTCGAAGGTGATATGCGCTCCTCGCTGAGCGACGCCGCACTGGGGCAGGAATGTATTTCTCAAGCCCCTATAACGTTTGTCCTGACGGCGGTATTCAGCAGGATCGAATCGAAATATGGAAAAGAACGCTCGCCTCAGTACATCTATCTCGAAGCCGGACATGCCGCCCAGAACATCTTATTACAGGCGACGGCTCTCGGACTTGATGGTGTCCCTGTTGGAGCTTTTTATGAGGAGCAGGTAACCAAAATCTTGCAGCTCCAAGGTGAGCATTATCCGTTATATTTAATCCCTCTGGGGTTTGCAGAATAGATCGGTTGATTGCCTATTGCATGGTGAGTTACACTGAAAAGCCCTGGGTGCATTTTACTGTTGGCCTAAAGGAGTTCCATCCCTGGCAATTTATGGACTATCAACTTATAAATATATTGGCACGAGTTACTATTTTTCTAAAGTTTCATAAAAGCAGTTACCGGAAGCGAAATCATGTCAAAAAAAGAATTCAAACACGTAATTAAACGAAGCGGCGCCATCGTGCCCTTCAATAAAGAGCGAATCAACAATGCTATCTATCGCGCGGTAGTCTCAGTCGGTGGTCGCGATCGTGAGCGCGCCGAATGGCTTGCTGAAAAAGTTATCGAATATCTTCACGAGAACCTGCCCGAGGGGCACACCCCGCATATCGAAGAGATCCAGGATGCAGTTGAAAAAACGTTGATCGAGAATGGTCATGCTCGAGTCTCCAAGGCGTATATCCTTTATCGGGAAGATAGAAATAGATCTCGACAGGAAGCTGGCAAACGAGCTTCGACTCACGGAGATAACATACCCTGGCGCAAGGTCTGGTATGTCCTTGACTGGGCAGTAAAACACGACCTGCACACAGTGTCCGCTTTAAACAAGCGGATTCTGAGAGGTGAGTTTCCTCAGATCGTCCATGAGTCTGAATCCGCCTACGCTGACAACGTCGAGACTGCAGCCCAGATGATCACCGAGCGTAAAGATGGTTTGAAGCTGGTGATCGTCAGCGGTCCATCATCTTCTGGGAAAACCACAACAACCATCAAGATCGAACAACGTTTGACGAAGGCGGGACTGCAATTTCGTGCCTTGAATGTGGATAATTATTTCTTCAACCTTGAAGAGCACCCGAAGGATGAATTCGGCGATTACGACTTTGAAACACCACAAGCGCTCGACTTACCGCTGATAAATGAACACTTACAAGCGTTAACACGCGGCGAGGAAGTGCTGATTCCCTATTACGACTTCAAAGCGGGCCGCCGTATACCGGACCAAACACCCATGAAGCTGGAAGAGAATGAAATTCTCCTATTGGACAGCCTCCATGGTCTTTATCCTCCGATGACAGAAGGCATCCCAGATACACAGAAATTCGCTATCTACCTCGAGCCTCTGCTTCAGATGCGGGGTGCTGGCGATGAGTACGTACGCTGGGCTGATTTACGCCTCATCCGCAGGATGTTAAGAGATGCTGTCCATCGCGCCTATGATCCAGAGCGAACACTCCAACATTGGCACTACGTTCGGTCAAGTGAACTGCGCAATATCATCCCCAACATTGGCAGTGTCGACGTGATCATCAACAGCGCAATGCCTTATGAGTTAGCGATTTATCGACCTCGCCTGTTAGAAAATTTCGAGGAGTGGGAAGTGAAATACCGGGATGATCCTCTGCGCGAGGACGCATACAAGCGAGCCTCCAGAATTCTGCGCATGCTAAATGAGGTTGAACCAGTAGAAGATGAGTCACCTATACCTCCTGACTCAGTCTTACGCGAGTTCATCGGCGGGAGCAACTTATCCTACTGACACCTTACGAACAGCAAAGGGCAGGCAAAGCGAAATCTAGCGACATTTCCCTTGAACGATCCAAGGGCTATCTCCAATGTCTCTCCTTTATGTGGGGTCAGGAAACTCTGCTTCCAGTAGCAGGCATAAAACCTCCCGCAGGTTCAAAACCAGAAGGTGGTGTAGAGACGTAGCATGCTACATCTCTACAAAGAAGTTGAAAGGATAATTTATTTCGAAAAGGGCGGAAGATTTGCTTCCGCCCTTTTCGTAGAAACCAGCGTTAGATTATCCAGATCGTTCTTACGCCCCTCTACCCGAACCCCCTGCCCAAAAAGGACGACCGCTCTCCTCACGGACCATGGTTAATAGCTGCGTCGTTAGGTCTTCGAACCCACCAATCTCGAACTCGTCACCTTCATAGAAACCATACAGTTTTAGTTCGTGCCCGATGTCGGTTGTAAATCCCAGCTCGAGAGCAAAGGTCCAGGATTTACATTCTACGACCATCTCCTGACCGTCTTGAAGCTGCAAGACCAGCTCTTCTTCATTCAGGGATACAACAGTACCGATAACTTCCAGCCATTCATCAACAGCTGCTGAACCCTTGCCGCCTCTGATGGCATCCTCAGGCTGACTGCCATTGGTCACCTCACTAAATCGACCCTGGCCTCCACCCCTCGATTCCCTTTCGAGCATGTCGGTTTCAGCATAGGCAGCACGATTTCCCTGACCTTGCTGACCTTGGTTTTGCTGTATTGGCTCTCGATCTTCTTCTCGAGCCATCCTACCAGAATTTACTTCTTGTTCCCGTGCAACCTGTTCGCTTTTAGCTTCTGTCCGATTGATTGCACCAACGATCAGTACACCCGATAGAGCAGCTACTAGCGTCCCAACAATTATTTTCTGTAACATGATTTACTCTCCTTTCCGAAATTCTTTTTGGATTTATCTACTAGGTACTCAGATTCTCAACCCGACTCATGCGCTGTTACGCACGATGGGTTTTTCTCGCCTGATTGGAGGTTGAAAAAAACGGTTCGTAACCTTCTTTATCCACTTCCAATGGATGAGGAAATGGAAACCAGCGGTAATGAACAAAGCAACGCCCGACCACGTATGAATGAGATCCCAGGTTGTTCGGCTGAATAGAAACCCGACATCCCAATTCGCATTAGCACCGCCTTGGTAACCTCCCGTTGGACCGAAGAGGAAATAAACTCCCGAGATCGCGTTAAGCAGGAAACTCGTGGCGATAACCAGGTTGACTGCCAAATTGTTCTTAGCGCCGCGGGACATATTCGACTTCCCAGATCGAATTTGATTCCAGATCTTCTTGGTCATCATCACCACCCAATCCCAGTGATAAAGGAGATGGATCGTAACAATCAAAATCATCGCCACCCCACCCCACAAATGAAGGTCATCCCATGTGCTGCGGCTGAACAAAATCGTAATGCCATACAATGGATTCTTCCCCCCTTGGTAGCCACCAACTGGGACATAAAGGAAATATAAGCCCGAGAAGCCTGCCACCAAGGCAGAGAGGAATACACCAGCATCCAATATCCAGTTTAAGCGTGTCGTCCGTGATAATCCCATTATTTCACCTCATGAAATATTCAAGTTATTACGTAAATATTAGAAGTACGATGCGAAGAAGTTATGAAGATTTTCAATGAAGCTTATGAAGAAATCGAAGCGGAGAGCTACAACCTAATTGTATTGGGGGGATTAAGCATTGAATGGCATAATCGCTTTTCAACAGGGAGGTATTCAAAAACAGACTTGATGACCATCCAGCTTCTATCAACTACCGGTTTGTGTAAAAAAAATAGAAACGCCGGTCTCAATTGAAGTGAGACCGGCGCACACGGTCAGGGCTCCAGGCGGTGCAAACCACATTGCCCTGACTTTGCGGCGTTTATTGTATAGATAAATAAAAAGGTGTCAAATCGAAAAATAGTACTCTAAAACACATCCAAGACGTTCATTACAATTCTCAAATCCAGACACACAAAAACACTTCAAGGCTACCCTGGAGGTGATGTGTACATAATATTTGACTCATCCCATCCAAACGAGCGAACAAAAGAAGGAAAGACCGGGGATGCGCGATCGATGTTATCCGGCCAATCTACTTAGTATTGGTTTTGAGCTGAGCGGCACCGGCAAACACGCTCCAATAAGTCTCGCGCATCGTCAGCCAGACTCCAAACTTACTTTTTCACCAGCTATCGGCGTCCTCTTCCGAAGACCCCAGTGATTTTATGGGGCAGCAAATGGTTAAATCGCTCTCACGAAATGCATTGCATCAACCAACAAGTCTAAACTGTCTCTCAGAGAGACGTAACAATAAGGCTGCTAAGGAAATACCTGCCAGAAAAATCGCAAGCATGCCTGCCATTGGAGATAAAGAATAATTTTCGGTCAAGAAGTATATTGCAGATGGAATTGCTATACAGAACATGCTGATCGCCAAGCCGACCAGTCCAAAACCTGGTGGTCGTCCCACAAGGAGCATACCTACATCAGCTTGGCGAAGCATATCAAAAACAGTTGAGAAAGAAATCCCTACTACGACAAAAGGAACTAAACCTACAACGATTGGGCTGATTGACAATCCGAGGAGGCTGCTCATCCACATTGCAATCCATGTGATAGCTGTTCCAGCTAAGACGGGCCGAATCACATCGTGAATAATTATGCGCCTTGCAGATAAAGGCAAAGAATTAACAAGCCACCAATTGCCAAGGTCCTTCTTACCGTGCGCTCGTTTGCTGTCCTACCAGCAGCGTCCAATAAACTATCAAAACGAAAAGATGAGCACTATCCTCGAGCATTACCCAGGCAACAGTCCCAGAAAACGTTAGTAATAGAATAACTAACCAGGACCAGAGACGCGAGATTGCCAAAGTTCGTTGTGACTGGAGAACATCTTTCCACGTCATCATCCAAGAACCGGGGAATGTTGGAATTCTACTTGTCACATGCATTGATCCGAGTCGCTCACGGTCTTTCAATTCTCTAATACGATCATGATCACCAATCCTGAAAGCCACCCTACGAGCTTGAAAATGATATGTCTCCTGTGCAGCACGGCTAAGATTCAAATTGTCTGATATTTGCCAAAGCACAGCCAGGCTTCCAGCCATAAGCCCAATTGATACAGCTATGCCCAGCCCCCAATTACCTCCAAGAAATGCTGTATCGAGCGGAAATGTGAGAAGTGAAAGTAGTGGCTGAAATGTAGCGAAATAAGAAGGGAACAAGATTCTCCCGAGGGCAGCCACGAACAGGGTAACTGCCAAGATTACAGCGAGTATTCGCAGTGTTCGCATGATCTTGATGCGCTTGACATCCCGCTGCAGTCGATACACTCCAACGACCCAGGCAACTGCGAATAGACCAAGGTGTAATGGAATAATGATAATTAATGGTTTTAGGGCTGCGACTGTAAGGTTTCCAACGGACATAACCTTTATTCCATTATTAATATCAAGTTCAAGAAGCGCAAAACCAACTGTGGCTGCTGCTGCCAAGAAAAGTAATACGCTGCTCGGCCATTCACTAAAGAGCCAGGTCAATGTGACAAAGCGACGAGCAGCAGGAGTTTGGCAGAGAAGGTGGGCATCATCTTCTGAGAAAACGAGCGGGCTCCGATTGGCAGCCCTAAAAATCGAATATAAGCTCCACAAAACCAATATGAGCATGCCTAAGATAGGAATGATGTCTGCAAATGCGATACCCTGGGAAGCAAGGAGCGGTGAAAGTGTGTTGGCCAACAAATCGGAAATGAGAAACATTACTGCCAGTGTCCAGACACTAAAGAATGCAATCACGTAGAGCATATAAGCGAACATCATTGCTGAACGATTTTGGCTATCGTAGCCAACGATAGCAAGCCAGTAGTCAACACTAGATGCAACTTGTTTGGAGCGAATCATCAAGATCGATCGCTTGTCAGCCGAGATCAATGTGCCCCCTTTGCATTCGCACCGTTCGACCGCCTAACACACTTGCTAATGACAGATCGTGAGTTGTGATGATGATCGCCGCTCCATCATCGCTAAGAACGGAAAGTTTCTCACAGAGGACTGCAGTGCCCTCAGGATCAAGTGCCGAGGTGGGCTCATCCATCAGAAGCACACTGAACGGACGAATTAAGCAGAGAATGATACCCAGCTTCAAGCGCATACCTCTTGAAAGAGCGTGGGGATACATATCCCTGGCCTCTGATAAGTCAAACTCGCTGAGCAAGTTGTCGGCGCGTTTCTCAAATCCTTGATCGACGCTGTGAGCTAGCGCAACAAAACGGATATGTTCCCAGGTTGTGAGTTCTTGGTAGAAATGCGGGAAATCAGGAAGAAACGAAAGTCGTCTTTTTGCAGAACGTTCTCTTTGATATAGGTCATATCCATCAACAATGACCTTCCCGCTCGTGGGAAGCAACAAGCCACTAAGACATAACATCAAAGTGGTTTTTCGGCACCATTGGGACCGCTTATCATTACAATCTCACCGTCGTTGACTGTGAATGAGGTTTCTTGGAGTGCTTGGTAGGAGCCGTATTTGTAGGAGATGTTCTGGGCTTCCAATGCGGAACTGTTCATAGGGGAAACTCTCAAAACTCTGAGTATAACTTCTTGATCAGATTACTTTATTAATGTAGTAATGCTTCACGATACCCGTCTTATCGCCAAACAATTGATATGTTCTTCATATGTGAAATAGATAGGCGGTATTACCTACGAATATCGGAATTATAGTGGCGGTTCGCTCGGAATAAGCGTGAGCGCCTGAACCCTCTTGCGATTGAAGAGGAGAGCCGGGGCATCCGCCTGCGATTTCGGGAACAGGACAGATTGGATTCTTGCATCATACAACGGGGTAAAGAGGCTGTCCCCCTCAAATATCACCGTGCTGAATTCAAACCTGCCTACACTGTGGATCTTCCCATGTATTTCGAAACCGTCGAGGAGAACTCGAACCGAATGAGGGAAAGGTTTCGTGTACCCGGCCCGCACCACGCTGGTTGGACCTAGCCCGGTGCGAGATCCAACCAATATTGCGGCAATCTCGCTCTTGACCAGCCACATCCTGCCGAAGCGTTCCGCCGATTGCGAGCGCTTGAAAAGCGTACTCAGTTCACCCGCTTCGATCTCAATTGATGATTCCGTCGGCATGTTCATATGACTGAATAAGCCTCTTGCCCCCGGGTAGATTATCCCTGTGATCCAATGTGAGGAAGTGATAACATCCACTTCAATGGATTTCCTCGTTGCCATCGCTGACTCCAGACCTTGTATGAATTGTGCCGACGACCTGGTGGGATCGAACCATAATCCCCCCCTCATTCTAGGTTAGTTTATCGCCGGATTCAACTACTACCACACGAACGGCTATGGGGTTATGATTCAGTAGAGAGACATGGCTCTGATGAATAAGCGGGTAAAGGCGAGTGTACGATTAGGAATTCTCTGTGGAGGAGCTTTGCTGTTCCTCAGCGCAATCTTTATCTTCACCAAGCTGCAGGTCGGAAATCAAGCTGTAGACTCCCATACCGACCCTCAACTCAATGCACAGCAAGTATCACGCGTTGGACTTTTGGAAGCCTATAAATCCTGGTCGGGTGGGTCAGCGATCTTCCTCGATATTCGCCCCAACTCTGCGTTCGCCAGAACACATATCCCCGGAGCGATCTCGATCCTCGCAGAAGAACTAGAAAATCGTTACCTCGATCTGCCCGACGACCGGACGATCATCACCTACTGCGATGGCCCATTAGAAGAATCCAGCGCACAAGCTGCCCAATTCCTAATTATGCATGGTTTCCCAAACACAAGGCCATTGCGCGGCGGCATAGAAGGTTGGATTCAATCCGGGTATCCTATTGAGCCATGAAGAGGGTGCACTTAATTGACGTGCTGCCTCTTTGGATCGATACAATCCTTCATCAAATATTCATCAGTGCTGCTTTAGCGCTTGACCGGAGCCTTGATGCCGTTCGTTGGGGGGATGAACCTAGGGGAGACTTTAGAAATTATTAGCTTAACCTTCCCATCAATTAAATTGAAACATATAAAAGTTCTCCTGGCTTACTTTGCTTGTTTTCTGCTTTAGATCTACATCTGGTTCTCTGTAAAATGAGGCAATCAATTTAAAGAACCTGGTCTCACACCAGTTTTCACATAGCCCTGCAACTCATATACAGTCAATCTTTCTATTCCCAACTTTTTAATCGTTCTTCCCCTAATCCAATAATCCGTGCCATCCAAAATAACGGCCAAGCGGATGATGCTCTCTATGCCCCTTACAGAGACGCCGAATCGCTTCCCTAGCGAAGCGATGGGCACCAAACTCATCGGGATGTCTTCAAAGATGTAGCGATGCTTCAGCGTATTGGGCGCTAGAATACCAAAATAGCCGGTTTGATTCTGGATAGCCTCGTAAAGATTCTCGCCGTGAACGTTATATGCGAACCGCAACCACTCTATCGCTGTGCGCGCACGGACGTTCATCGAAGCTGCTACCGTGACCCGCTCCCGATCAAGAACTCCCAAAATACGCGCCGTCGATGGCGTGACCCCATCGATATAAAACTGAAAATCACCCTTTGTTGATTCAATCCGGCCCATGTTCAAGATTACCAACGCCGGGTGGAATATCGCACCCATATTATTCAAACCGGTATGTAAGACATCGATGCCATCAACAAATTCCGGGTAGGCATCCGCGAGCGCTTCTAGCACAGCGGGGGTATCTGTCGCCGGGAGAGCGGCCAGCGGGACGGCGTGCTTCACACGAAAAATCCGCGCTTCCGCCGGACCTTCTGAGCGACTGGCATAGATGAAGGTTTCCGCCTCCGCGATGATTACATCTGCAGCAATCTCCGAATCGTTCAATATTTTCTTGAACTCGATTGCACCCCCCGTCCTGCCAGGGTGAAGAATGACGATCTGACCATCTTTCAGGTGAGATGCAATTAGCCGAGCGATACCGGCATGAGCGCTGGATGGAACAACGACCATGATCACATTGGCATCCTCTATGGCTTCGCCGATATCTGAGGTGACAAGCTCCATTTTCCCAAAGCCATGCGGACCCCCTTCATAGCTCTCAAGATGGATCCCGCCCAACTCGGCAATCGCAGTGATGTGACTAAAGGTGCGGTTGTACAAGTTGACTGGAAAGCCTTTCAATGCGAGGTGAGCAGCCATCGCCTTCCCGCCATTTCCGGCTCCAATCACTGTGAAACGGTTCTTCTTCGCCACGGTTTTCTCCTCAACTTTGAAAGTGCAACCCCCCTGACGGTGGTTAGTACAAAGATGCAATGCGCTCCTCTTCAGAAAATTCATTGCCTGAATGCGGATCTATCGCGATGCATGCCCCACGCTCATCGATCTGTGTCATCATGCGGGCTGGTGCGTACTCATTATTCACTAAATGGGGGGCGTCAAGAATTCCTTTCCTGACTGCCAGAGCGAGGGTTTCTGGGTCTAATAATGGGTCTGCATTTTTAGTTACCAATAAGGATCGAATAGCGTCGAGGGTTACTTTGACTTCGCTGCATAGCTCCTCTACACGTTCCTGGACTTGGGAATCCGCCGCCATATCTGGCGCACCATGTATGGCATTGTCCACAACCCGTTGAGCTGCTTTACTTGCATCGATGATATCCTCTGGCAAAGCCGCATGGTGTGCTTCGGTATGACCGACGATATGCAAGATATGTGGATCTAAAGCCATCTGTAGATAAATGCTCGCCGCTAAATGTGCACGCGCCGCTGAAGGATCCAGAGGATAGCTCAACAATCCTGTTCGGGTCTGTCGCCAAATCCGGAAGTTAGCATCTTCCAAATGAGCGATCACCTTCAGACAAGCCAGCATTTTCGCCAAATCCATGGCATCCGAAAGGCCCGGCGGGCTATTGAACATCAATTGGGCAATGTAATCCTTCACGCCAAAAGCGCGCGCGTTGTAAGCGGACAAATAGGCAGAAACGACGAAAACAACATCCGCCGCTTCTCTCATCCCCCAATGGTGGGGGTCATTTAACTCAACCGGGATCCCCCTCTCACCATACCAGGCCATGACCTTTTGATGTTCGTGGATCGAGCCTTGTAATTCCCATGGACCCCTCCCATCCATACGATTGAACCAGAAGATCGGGATTGCACACCAGGCATTATGGATCGTCTCGACAACCATCTCGGCCAGTTGGATGAAGTCATCTGTTCCAGAATACGTTCGCATGAGAGGGAAATTACCGCAGCGACTGGCCTTATAAAGTGCCCGGAAATCCTCCGGCGTTCGAACCGGAACTCCACCCGCCCCTCGCGCCCGCGGGTTTTGACGCTTGGGAGAGAAGAAGTGCTCCTGAGCATCCTGGTCTATCCCCAGCGAGATAACATCCAATGCACCCGCTCGTGCAATCGTTTCAACGCCTTTGATGGTCTCATCAAGAGCAGGCAAGCCAAAATGGTGTCTAAAGAGTGGGTATGGAGACTTCCACCGGATCCGGTCAACCAGTGTTTGGGGGTATTCCTGCTCGACTCGCTGCCCCCCTGCATTCCCCTTTAAGTATGCAAGAACTTCATGCGATGATTGATTTCCATCGAATACCATCTCGAAGAACCCCAGCGCAACAGCTCGTTCTGCGATGGGTGGAGTTCCACCGAATGCGAATCTTACCCCCTGCTCGCGGAAACCATCGACCTGTTCAGCCAGTTCCGCCAGCAATCTCTCCCCGGTCTCGGGAGTAAGCCGGTAGGATACGCCCACCACGTCCGGGCATTCTTCACGAATAACCTCCACGAACCTGTCAATCGGCACCGCCGGTCCAAGAAACACAGTACGCCATCCAGCCGATTCTGCTAAACGCAGGAAATTGATCACTCCTGCCACATGGACGCACTCGCCAAGTGCTCCGGCAACAACTGTTCTTTGAAGATCGTTTCCCATCGATGCCTCATGCTCCTCAAACAAGTAAACGAAGCCCAGCTCGCGGTCGCATGAGCTGATGCCCCTTCATCCGCTAATTCGGTTTAGTACTTCTCAGATTGGGATGAATTCCGAGACGGTCCCCGCAGCAATTGAAAAACCTATACAACTCGCGGGTTTGTTTGCCAAATCCTTCACTTTCATTATACAGGACTATTGAGGTGATTCTCACATGGACCCCACTGGGTATCGGATCGCGAGTGAGAGATAATCGTGGAGTAACAGCGTGTGGTAAAAGAAAAAACCCCATCCTAAGTGGAATTAATGCTCGCAATAAACGCAATTCCAATCAGCCGGTCCAGTGCTCTGGCATAAAGGTTTTAATGGGTTGTCATTCTTGACCAACGCGCATCGGGGGCGAAGATTCTCGTAGTTCCCAGATTGGATATTATGCGAAGATAGAGATTCTCCATCGCTGCGCTCATCAGATCTTGTGTGCGAAGTCCCACTCAGTTTGTGGGGCGAAGTCCGATTCAGTTTGTGGGGCAAAGTCCCATGCAATTTGTGGGGCAAAGTCCAACTCAGTCTGTGGAGCGAAACCTCCTGTTTATTGGGAGGCGAAGCCCCCCACCGCTCAGAGTGGGAAGCAACGCCGACGGGATACGCAGAATGACATCACCTCGTCTTTATCGAGTTGACTTGCCCCTAGCATAATAAGCATTGTTTTATAAAGACAGCTAAGACATCGCTTGAAGCGAGTGAACAATCGTGCTAACCTGACATTTCAAACCGGGTATCTGGAACAAACGCAGACTATTCCAAGGGGATCATTTTGAACACGATCGAAGTAAGAGAACTGAGACGAATCTACAAGACAACCATCGGCGTTATCCGCAGGAAGAAAAAGGAAGTTGTTGCGGTTGATGGAATAACCTTTGACATTCATCAGGGTGAACTCTTCGGTTTGGTCGGTCCAAATGGTGCCGGTAAAACCACGACTATCAAGATGCTCACAACACTTCTTATTCCCACTGGAGGCACGGCGAAAATCCTTGGTTACGATGTCGTAGACCAAGCAAATGCGATCCGATCAAGAATTGGATTCATCTTCGGCGGGGAGCGAGGCCTATACTGGCGGCTTTCCGGGATCGACAATTTGCGCTACTTCGCCAGCCTCTACCACGTTGATCCGGAAGTCACCATGAAGCGGATTCCGCAATTGCTTGAGTTGGTAAGTCTTGCGGATCGAGGGGAAGAAAAAGTCGAGGGCTATTCGCGCGGGATGAAGCAGCGCCTTCACATTGCCCGCACGCTGCTGCACGACCCTGAAGTCCTCTTTCTCGATGAGCCGACAATGGGGCTAGATCCCGTCGGAGGGCGTGAAATCCGCCAGGTGATACGCGACCTTCAATCTGAGAAGAAGACCATCCTCTTGACAACTCACTATATGTTTGAAGCCGATGCGCTTTGCGAACGAGTCGCAGTCATCGATCAAGGGCGCATCGTCGCCCTCGACACACCTGAAGCGTTGAAGCAGATCGTGAGCGATCTCTCGGTGATCGAAATCGAAGTCTTTGGGGTGCCCGAGGAGATATTGAACCAAATTCGAAACCTTCCCTTCGTAGACACCGTATCTGTTGAAGACCTGGACCAGAAGCAGGCGCTTCATGTTCACTCAGCAAAAGGATCTGAAGCCATCCCACCACTTCTTTCTGCTTTGGAAGGCGTGCGCGTCGGGAAGGTGACCGTGCGTGAACCGACACTCGAGGATGCCTATGTCAGACTTGTGGGTGGCAAAGTTTAAGGCCACGAAGAATCCCGCGGCAGCCCTCCAACCCATACCGGTCCAGATCGCGGCAACAACTTCGTGGACAAGCAAGGAGCCGCTTAATTAGCTAATGAAGCCCGGCATGTTGAAAGCGTACATTCGTGTAATAAGGCTTGCTTTTATCTTCACCCTGAAGCAGGCCATGACGGACGCCTTCATCTTGTTCGGCATCTTCGTCCAGCCTTTGCTCATCGCCATAATGGCATTCTTTATCCTGGGTGAACAGGGAGATGAGCTGGCGATTTTCATCGTCGTGGGAAGTGGTCTCACAGGTCTGTGGGATAGTGTCCTTTTCCAAAGTGGAAGCAGCATCACCCGAGAACGATGGACCGGGACTCTTGAAACGCTCGTCGGCATGCCAACTCCTTTGGGAGTAATTGTGTTCGGAAAGAATCTGGCTTTTGTGACGCAGGCTTTGGGTTCCATGATTGTTGCCTACACGTTCGCGTCGATCATCTTTGGTTACCCGCTGGGGATTGAATCACCCATTCTCTTTATCATTTCCATTGTCATGACTGTGCTCTCATTTGTTTGCCTGGGTCTTGTCCTGGCAACGTTATTCGTATTGAACCCAGATATGCAGCGCTGGTCGAATGGTCTGGAATTCCCGGTTTTCATACTTGCCGGATTCCTCTTCCCCATTGCCATATTGCCCCAGTGGACGATACCACTAAGCTACATTCTTGCACCTTACTGGGCTGCAGTCGCTCTACAGATGTCTTCCAGTGGAAAACCGGGGGTTTTAGAGATTGGTCTGCCGTGGGTGATGATAACGCTTCTTGGCGTGCTTTACCTCTTTCTGGCTTTCTGGCTGTTCAGAAAGATGCTCTTCAAGGCACGCGTTGATGCTACCCTCAGTGGGCAATGAATGATTGTACATTCTGTGTGGTTTCGATCGAGACATGACAGGACCCTGAGATGTCGAAAGTAATTGCAAATATCCGTTTATTCTTCCAGGGAGCAGTTCTCTCTTACATCGCTCTCTTTGCTTGGTTTCGACCATCTCAGTATATCGCCACGAAGGTCGTAGGACCTTTAGCGCAAATCCTATTCTTCACGCTCATGGGTAAATTCGGCACGTCGGGAGAATCGGCGGATTTCTATATTATCGGGAACGCAATCCAAATCACCGCGTTGAGCGGGATTTTTGGTGTCACTTTCAGCCTCTCTGGCGACCGTTGGAATGGAACACTGCCCTACCTGTTTGGGACCCCGGCGAATCGAATGACGATGTTCCTCGGGCGCGCGGTGATCCACGTCATCGATGGAATCTTCGGTGTACTCATCGGATTCGCCTGGGGCTTCACTCTCCTTGGGCTCGATCTATCGAATACGGACCCGTGGGCACTCCTCCTCGTCATTGCCGTCACAACCTTCAGCACCTCGGGCTTAGGTCTCCTGCTGGGAAGTCTAAGCTTGATTACACGCAATGTTATGTTCATCAACAACACCGCCTACTTCGTCCTATTGGTCCTCTCCGGTTCCAACATCGCCATCGATCGCCTTCCATCGGCGCTTCAAGCTATCTCCAACTTTCTTCCTCTCACGCGTGGCATCGCCAGCGCACGCGCCATCATCAATGGGGCTACATTTCGAGATGTCCGTCTGGCAATGCTTGAGGAGATCGGAATCGGCATGATCTACGTTGTGTGTGGCTATGTGCTCTTCCGCTGGATAGAGGTGCTAGCGAAACGGAGAGGGACATTGGAGGTTATGTAGCGAAGAGGTCCCTAACAAGAAATATGGGCTCCGTTATCAAGAAGCATTCGAAACATAGGTGGATCGACAGATTGCAGGAGAGAAACCACACAGCAGCTTTGATTTGTTTTCAGTCCGGTCAACAGATGAGTGGCTTAGAAAGTCCGCAGCGGAACGGGGATAAAAACGAGAACAAAAAGAACCAAACCGAAAACCGCAAGCCACTTCCGCCGGGGGTCGAGCAGCGTGATCTCATCCCGTGGGCGTGCATAGGTGCGTCCCATCAGAAAGACCATCCCAGCCCAGATGTACCACCCCGGCCATACGGTTCCCAACAGCAATAACGCCCCGATGATGAAGGGCCAGAGTTTTGCGGTTGCCTTCCCCAGCAAGACGTAGATTGCATGACCACCATCGAGCTGACCAGCAGGGATGAGGTTGAGCATAGTGACGAGCAATCCAGCCCATCCGGCCCACGCGAGCGGATGCAATAACACATCGGTGCCACCAAAAGGCATGGGCAAACCGACAAAAAAGTAACGGACCCAATAGATAAATGGACTGAGACCTGCATAATGGAGCGGTTTTGGCAGGAACTCCCCCGTAACGAAGAATTTCATGGCAAGGTACAGCAGTGAATTTCCCTCTAGGACAGTACCCTGAGCCGCTAATGCGTTCAATGGCAGGTGACCGATATCCGACAGGTACAAACCTATCAGCAGCACCGGGATGGCGACAATTAAACCCGCGATGGGACCTGATAGGCCAATATCCAAGAGGACGCGCCGGTTCTTTGGCGGCTCTTTCAAGCGGATGAATGCGCCCAGCGTTCCAAACAAACTGAGCGGAAAAGGAAGGAAATAAGGCAGCGAAACCGCTGTCTTGTGGAAGCGCGCCGCGAAGTAATGCCCGAACTCATGCGCCGTCAAAATCCCCAACAAGCTCACTGCGAACGTGATTCCATTTGGCAGGCTTTGCAGGATAGCTTGCAAAATCACCAGGGCGCTTGCGTCTGCAGAAACTTCCATGCCATACATCGCGCCAGCCATCAGCATACTTGCAAGCGTCAGGAGAAAAAGAATGACATTAACCAGGGAGTTGGAATCTTGAGGTTGAATTACCCCTGGCATTCCCAGTATCTCGTGTCCATCATTCTCTTCGCGAAAAAGTAATGTAGTCCCTGCTTTCTTGAAGGCGGGATCGAGTTTTTCGAATGCCAACTGCGAATCGGAAATTAACCTGCCGCGGAAGCGAACAGCAAAAGGCTGCTTCTGATCTCCCAAAGTGACATCCGTGATCGACATCACCTGACGCACAAGCGGGAGCAGCCTATCGGCTAGATCATTGAGTGTTCTAGTGTCATCCGGGAGCATACATGCCTCAATAAATGAAAAGGCGGGAGTGGATGGGAGTCGAACCCACCGCGGCCCGCTGTGCGGCCCGCCACCGGTTTTGAAGACCGGGGAGCCCACCGGGACCCAACCACCCCCGAAGACTGAAAGGATACCGCGTCGACCACCACACGACAAGGACTGTTGCGAATCGTGATCAGGAAAGTTGGCAGCTATATCAATTCAGGATTTGCACAACAGAGAGTCGGTTAGAATAATCGGGTTGCTCCCTTGCTCCTCGGATTGGCATTCTCGCTGGAGTGGACTTACAGTTGGGGACTGGTAACTAGTGAGAGGGGTTGTTTGGACCTCTCTCGATAAAGGGCTTGGGCGCAGAGGACTACAGATGGATCGGGAAAAACGACGGTTCTTAATACTCATTTGGGCCTTGTGCAGCATCACTCTGCTAGGCTCATCTGCATGCTCTTCACTATCACAACCAACCGTACCACAATCGCTGGAACCCACAATCAGTGCTGCAAAGCTTGGACCTATCAGTACGTCTCCGCCGCCCAGCCCAACACTGATACCCTTGAATCCCATACCGACTCTGGTGCCAATCGCACCTATCAGTGATGATGATTGGAGCTGGGGTCCTGATTCAGCTCTCGTAACGCTGCTTGTGTATTGCGATTTTCAATCACCCTACTGCGTGGATCTCGCTGCGGTGATACTTGAACTTACCGCCAGCCACCCGGAAGACCTGCGTATTATTTACCGGCACTACCCCCTCCTTACTGTCCACGATAAGGCATCGATAGCTGGACAGGCGGCAGAATCGGCGGGTCAGCAAGGTCATTTCTGGGATGTTTATTCCTTTCTCAATCGCGAATACGATGAGTGGAAAGCTCTCGACCCAGAGAGCTTTCTCGAATGGATTCTCGTCGCGACAAAATCTCTCGACCTCGATCATCAGCAATTCGAAGAAGACCTGCGCAGCGGACGTTTCGAAGAGTCGATGAGAGAGTCATTTGTCAGCGCTTATAACGCAGGCATCAACGGAACACCGTTCATTTTCCTCAACGAGGATTTGTTCCGCTTGAACCCAATTCGATTGAACCTCGAGGCAGCCCTGCGGCTCGAATTTCTTTCTTTTCGGATGTACGCAAACCCTCCTGAGATGGACATCGATCCAGAAGCTGCCTATCTGGTTCATATACAGTTAAATATCGGCGAGGTCGTACTTCAACTATTCCCGAAGAGCGCACCGAGGACTGTCAATAGTTTCGTATTTCTGGCCGAGAACGGTTGGTTTAATGGCAACCCACTCCACCACGTTGCTCCTGGAAAATTTGTCCGAACGGGTGATCCCACGGGGACAGGTCTTGGTGGACCCGGATATTTTTTACCCGATGAGATCGATCGTGATCTGGACTTTAGCCAATCGGGAATAGTCGCTCTCACAAGCACAGGACCGAACACAAACGGCAGCCAATTCTTCATCACGCTCTCTCCCTTACCAGAATTAAATGGATCCCGGACAATCTTTGGCCGCGTTGTAAGAGGACTTGATCTGCTCCTTGACCTTGATCGGCGAGATTCCCTGGAAGATCTACTGACACCACCGCAAGCTTATATCGAGTCAATAAGAATAGAGGTTAAATGAACGCTTCAAATGGAGAACGTGATCAATTGAGTGTTTTTCTGCTGATAGCGAGTATTCTCGCCTTGGCGCTTGCCATCACCGGTTTTATAGGAATGGCATTGCTGGGAGTAATGACATGGTTTATTGATAAATCGCCCGCAGCGAGTATGACCTTTGTTATTGCAGCTGCATTTATGGCAATGGGCGTGTGTACCATCCCCGGCATATATCATGGGTATCAGGGCTTGCAAGGACGAATCCAAAAGCGAAAACATAAACCTCTCCGAGGATGGATATATGTCAGTCTACTTTTCCCGCTTGCTCTTGGCTTCGGTTATCTGGCATTCAATCGAGGTGTTCTTCCTTCGCTGCTCGGCCCCCTGGCTCACGTCTCCGCGGCCATCATACCTGTCGTATTTGCTCTCGCGATCCTCTTAAGAAAGGGATCCCCGATCAGTGTAAAAAGGATATGGGGGCAGTTCCTTGCCGGGTTATGGGCTTCGCCTATGGTCGCTTTTATTGTCGAAATTCTGGCGGCATTGGTGCTTTTAGTAATCATATTCGCAACATTGTTTCAGGACATCATCACTCAGGGGCTGATCGAGGACTTTACCCGCCCAGAGCAATGGGCTGATCCAAATTTAGTAACCCAGATCCAAGAATTAACCAACCAGCCTTTAATACTAATCCTGATCATGGTTTTTCTTATTGTATTTGTTCCCATGGTAGAGGAAGCCATAAAAACCATAGGTATCTGGCCTGTAACTCGACGCGGTTTCACCCAATCTCAAGCCTTCATTGGGGGTGCCATCGCCGGTGCTGGATATGGCCTATTTGAGGCTTTCTTCTTGGGACAGCCGGGGGTTTCCTGGGTTCCCGTCATGATCGCTCGAGCTGGTGCAACCCTGATGCACATGATAACGACAGCAGTGACAGGCCTGGGGATCGCTCGCGCCCGTGAAAGTGGTCGCTGGAGCCATGCCATTCGGTATTACTTCGGCGCTGTTTTCTTACATAGCTTATGGAACATCTCTGCCCTTGGTGTGGGAGTGATTATGCTCTTCCAAGAGGATATTATCCCTTTAAATATTCAACCCGGATTGTCATTCATCAGCAGTGCCGCCGGGGTTGTATTAATCGCGCTCAGTTTGGCAGCGCTTTTGGGACTCTGGCTAATCCCAAGCAAGCTATTGGCCAGCGAAGAGGATGCATCCGCTCAAACAGCGGAGGAACAATCCCAATCGACCTTATCAGCGTCGCGTCGGATAGGGTGAGAGAGAGAACAATAAACAGCCAACGACGGTGTTGGCTATTGGGATGTCCAAGGGTCAAGTCATTCCCCTCAGCTTTACCCGGAATGAGCCAAAACCGCACAGGCTCGAGGCTAAGCCGCCAGACATCTTAAACGAATATCCAATGAAATGGATAAGCCGAGTTCAGGCTACTCATGCTGTGAATAATATTTGGTTCACAATTCAAGCCTGTCGTGCGTAAAATAATCAAAACCTACGATGTGGCCATATTCTCAGAACAGGTAAGAATCGGCTTTATGCAGCTTAGGAAATAGGAATTGCTTGACACTATATCTCCCATTGTGCTAAAGTACCGCCGCTCTCAATTACTTTCCTACCCTTACTAGTCAGACTGGAGATGAAGCTTGGCGACTTCCCGCACGGATAAGATGAGCGAACGCCTAAGAGACCTGCAAGCCTCCTCCCCCGATGTCGAGGCTTCCGCGGTCATAAGCTTTGATGGCTTGACCATCGCCTCTGCCCTCCCCGAAAGCATCGAAGAAGATCGGGTAGCTGCTATGTCAGCGGCCATGCTTTCATTGGGTGAACGCATCTCAGGCGAGCTGGGTCGTGGGAATCTAGACCAAGTTTATATTCGAGGCAAAAACGGCTTTATGGTTCTGATGGCCATCAGAAATGAGGCTGTGTTGACTGTCTTGGCACGTAAACAAGCAAAGTTAGGCTTACTTTTCCTCGATATGCGTCGTGCCACACGAGATCTCGCCGATCTTATCTAGAGGAAGTCCAATTCTGTGATTTCGATTGATAAAAGTCATAAGACCTATCCGAACCATCCAACCCGCGCCTTCCTCCTGGCGCTGGTAGATATACTCGGCAAGAATGGCGTGAACGCCGTGCTTCGAATAGCGAGCCTTCAGGAATGGATTGAAACCTACCCCGCAGAAAACTTCGAACGTGAAGTTGATCTTTCTGAATTTTCTTCTCTGAATGCGGCGCTCGAGGAGGTGTATGGTTCTCGAGGTGGCCACGGTCTAGCTCGCCGAGCCTCCAAGTACACCTTCGATCTGACTTGGAAACAGCACGGTCCGCTTGGAGACCTGCAAACCACAGCTTTCGACTCACTTCCCGCACAAACGAAAAACAAGGAAGGCTTAGCACTCTTTGCAGAAGTACTCTCAGCATCGAGCGACTTGGAGTGCGAGGTTCAGGAGGAGGATAATCTCATTCTATTCCGAGTCAAGAATTGCCCAGTTTGCTGGGGACGAGAGAGCTCCTCACCAGCCTGTCAGGGATTCGTGGGACTACTTGAAGGCTGTTTGCAATGGCTGGGCTCTGGGATAAATTTTGAAATCACCGAAAAAGAATGTTCCGCTACGGGAGGAGATGCCTGTACGTTTTCCATCCATAAGGAACCCGTAGAGTAGACTGTGCCCATGGTGGACGCAAACCAACGGTAACAATGGTGATACTTATTTACATTCAGGAAATCTTGTCGAATAAACCACACATAATCTTCTTTGAATAGTCCCAAACTCATGAGACAACTAACTGTCGTTGTTCCAACTTATAACGAAGCTGAAAACTTACCAGCTCTTGCCGCTGATATCTGGGCATTACCAATTCAGGATCTGAAAATCCTGGTCGTCGATGATGCATCGCCTGATGGAACCGGGGAAATCGCGGAAGACTTAGCACAAAGAAAGCCAGACCGGATTTCCGTGATCCACAGAGCTGGGAAACTTGGTCTGGGAACTGCGTATATTACCGGTTTTAGACACGCACTTCAATCCGGCGCCGAAGCTATCGGGCAAATGGACGCCGACTTCTCTCACACTCCGGCCTACCTCCCCACTTTCATGGATCTATTGGAAAGCCATGATGCAGTTCTCGGATCTCGCTATATCGAAGGCGGAAAACTAGACGAGCGCTGGGGTGTAGGTCGGTTGCTCTTATCCTGGTTTGGCAATTATTATGCACGCAAGATCCTCGGGTTAAAAATCCATGACGCGACGGGAGGGTTCCGCATATGGAGACGCGAAACCTTGCTCGGAATGCCGTTGGACCGCATTCGGTCAAATGGATATGTTTTTCAGGTTGAGATGGCCTATGTCGCACAACGCCTGGGATACAAGCTCGTTGAAAGCCCGATATACTTCGAGGACAGACAGATTGGGCAATCGAAGATGTCCTTACGGATTCAAGTTGAAGCGGCCTTCCGTGTCTGGCAAGTGCTTATTACCCACCGTAGGCTTTCACCAACTCATCGCAAGCCATCCCCAAAGTAGATCATCGCTGCAATCGACCTTCTTCGGCAGCGATTCGGGCGATCCTCTCCCAATCATGGATTGAAAGTTCTTGAGCTCTGCTCTTCGGCTGGATACCAGCCCTACCAAGCAACTTCTCCACTTCTGCGGGGGTTGATTTCATCACAATTGCGAGAGAATTACGCAGTTTTTTTCGTTTTTGACCAAAACCAGCCCGGGCCAAATCGAAGATAACCGGGATCACGTTACGAGGAACCACAGGTTCCCCATATATGTCTATGCGCAAAACCGCCGAATCTACCTCCGGGATGGGATAGAAATAACCCGCCGGGATGTGTGCAGTGATCAATGCGCTGCCAAAGATCTGAACACTCAATGCAAGCAAGCTCATGCTGCCTGGTGTTCCAGTGATCCGCTGCGCGACCTCGCGTTGCATCATCAACACGACCCTCGCAGGAGATAAGGAAGATTCCATCAAATGTCGAAGCAGAGCCGAAGTGATGTTGTAGGGAATATTCGCAATGACACTATAACCAGATTGCGAGACCAGCTCGCCCGGATCCACCTGCAGGAAATCAGCATGAAGCAAGGTCACGTTATCGAAATCCTGCAGATTATCCTGGAGGACATGGATCAGTCGTTTGTCGATTTCAACTGCGAATACCCGGTCTGCACGTTGAGCCAATTCGATGGTCAGTGCTCCAAGACCTGCTCCAATTTCGATGACTTCCTCGTGTCCGGTTAGATCGGCGGCAGAGATCACAGCATCCAAGGCGCGCTGATTGATTACGAAGTTCTGGCCAAGCCTTTTCTTTGGTGAGATCCCATATTTGTTCAGCAAGTTGGGCGCGTCAAGCAATGATGTATGCACAGATAATGTCCTGATTTAACAAAGCAGGCAGAGTTACGTGAATTCCTGTAAATACTTATCCCGATTCGCCCCGCGGGCGATTTTTCCGCTACTCGTTTTTACTAACCAACCGCGATCTACGGTCAATACACATCTCGCCGTCACATCCGTCCCACGCGATATCTGATCTCTTATTTCACGTGCAATCTTCATTCGAGCATCATCTTCCGTCACATCTACTTCGGCGATCAACCCAATCTCCTCGGTACCAATGTCTTCGTTGAATAACCCGAAAGCAACCACTCGCCCCGGATGAACGCCTTCAACCTCCATAGCTAGTTCTTCGAGGTCCTGGGGGAAAACATTCTTTCCGCCTACGATAATCAGCTCTTTTTTACGGCCGGTCACGAACAAATCACCATCCACAAGATAACCCAGATCCCCGGTGATATACCAACCATCCATGAAAGTCTTCCGGGTCAAATCATCACGGTTGTAATAACCGGATAAGAGACAATCCCCCTGCAGTACAATTTCGCCAACTTGCCGATCGGGTAATTCATTCCCGTCAGGATCTATAACACGCACGCTCGTACCCTCAATCGAATGACCAGCTGAAAGCATTTTAATCCCATCCCCACCCCCCTTTGTTGGGACCGCAATTTGATCTTCCAACAGGGAACGCCTGTCAATCTCATCCACCACTACCGGCGATTCAATGCCGCCTTGAGTGACTGCAAATACATTCTCTGCCATGGCATAACAAGTCGCCAATGCTTGCCGTCTTAGCCCGTATTTTGAGAAACGGTTGAAAAAATCCTCATGACTTTTCCAGCGCATCGGCTCAGAGCAGTTAATCACGGCACGCCAGCTGGATAGATCGACGTTGTCGAGATCGCGATCTCGCACTTTGCGAGCACTGAAGTTGTACGCAAAATTCGGCAGCCAGCTCAGAGTTCCTCCGTATTGTGAGATCGCTGATAAGAGCCGATAAGGAGCGCGAATCCAATCGAAAGGTGACATGAGAACAAGCTTGGATCTCAACAAGATAGGCATGATGAAGCCAGCAATCAAACCCATATCGTGGTATAGAGGAAGCCAACTCACAACGACATCGTCACGGGTCATATTAATCGCTTTTGCGTAGGCTCTAAGTTGACAAAGAACGGATTGGTGGGATAGGGCAACGCCTTTCTGCAAACCAGTCGTTCCGGATGAGTGTTGTAAAAGCACGATATCCTTTGGCTCGCTGTCCATCCCTCCGAGCGTCTCCCAGGAGATCTCACGAGCCGGTTTAACCTCAGTCCAAAGAATAACGGATCGTACCGAATCGCCTTCTTTTCGTGCTCTTGTGATCTCGTCTGCGAAGTCCGGATACGTGACAATCACAGCCGGTTTGGTGATCTCGATTAAAGCGGTCAACGATTGGCGATAGCGTTCTGGCGATAATTTCTCCGTCAGAAAAGGCATGATGGCGGGGATAGCGCCATGCAGAATAGCGCCGAAGAACGCTTCGATCAGTGGTCTACCATGCTGCAGAAGTAAAATAACCGGTTCGTTGCCCTGTACCCCCGCCCGCTCCAGAGCGTTTGCATATCCGAGTGCACCCCTGATGAGATCCGTATACGTGACCGCCTGATCTCCGCCTGGCGACTGGAGGATAAGTGCAATCCGATGGGGTTCCTCTTCGATTATCCGACAGAGGACCTCAGTGACTGTCGTCATATTGGTTAAAATACTCGCCGCGCGGAGATTAATGCAACCAATTCTTCGATCGTATCGAAAACATCGGCGGTGAGTTCGGTATCATCGATACGCGCGTCGAATGTCTCCTCGATATAGAGGGCAAGATCCACCAGGCTAAAAGAATCGATTAAACCACTAGAGATCAACGCCTCATCAAACGCAATTTTCCGAGTCGGATCTTTTAGCAATTCCGATGAAATATAGGTAGCAATTTGATCCTGCATTGATTATCTTCTTTCCTTAATGCTGGAAATGCTCATATCGGGTAATGTTCCTAGGGTGCCGATACGCCCTGCCAAACGGAGTTAAGGACTTGAAGAGCGGTGAGATTTCTCCAGGGCCAGGCAGCCATCATTGCTTCAGGGTCGTCGAAGTGATTTTCGGCAAAAGTGAGATGAAATCCATCTTCCATTAAGCCCTGGTTTGGAAGCGGTTGGATTGCTCGCCAGTAATTCCAGAGTGGGATGTCGTATTCGTATGCTAACCTCACTAAGATTATATTAATCCGGTGATCTCCCTCGAGGTTATCCGCTTTCGTTGCAAGGATTGGAAGGATTCCGCGGTCGATCAATGTCTCCAGGATCTCCCGCACGTATTGCTCATATTTATCAGGATCTCCCTCCCACCAGGTTTCCAGGCTCACCAAAGCAAAACTGGGCTGATGCAAACGGATCTCACAATCCAATGGGGTCTCACCTGGGTCGCAGGAAGCTGGGTTCGCCCATAGTGGAGAGACGACTGATGCTGCGTTAAAACCCCTGCGAACGGCCTCACTCTCCCTCGCGAAAGATCCCTCAAACCAGTCTATAGTCTCTTCAAGATGAGCATCTTGCTCGCGAAGCGAGTAAAACCCCTCATGGCTGAAGATCGACAGAAACATCGAGGGGACGTTCTGGCAGTCACCAACTTTCGCGAAAGCACGGGGGTTATTGCCCACACTCAATCCATAGTTATAGATGTCTCTCGCTCCATCGCTCACAATCGGGATTACGGGGAGATCTTGCCATTTGCTCGGGTCGAAAGTTGCGGTGGGCGCGGAAGTCGGGCGCTCGACTTCATCTGCCTCCGCGATTTGATCAGGGCTTGGTGAAGAAACGACCGTTGGTGTTCCCTCACTCTCGGCCGCCACAGTTGTGTTCTTGAAAGGATCTTCTGATATTTCAGCAGGCGTTGTAGAAGCTGCTCCCTCGAGAGAAGCTTGAGGATCCGTCCCCATTGGACTCGCGCATCCAACCACAACGAGAACTATAATTCCGATCGATACCATCAAAGTTATGTGAGAAAACAAATTTCGATTATTTACCATTTTTCTTTACCTTCGAAAGCAATAACAATCCCTTACGAAATTGGAGTTCACGATTCTTGGAGAACCTCTTTAATCACCTCGATAATATCCTGCGCCAGAATTCTTGACCCAAGCGGGGTATAGTGAATCGCGCTGTCCGTAAATTCCGAGGATGGCAATGCGTCCCATAGATCCACATAATACCAACCTCTCAGAGACGCCTGAGTTTGCAGTTCTTCCCGATAGAAGTCATAGGCCCAGCGCGGGTAGTAGAAATTGTACCGAATTTCGCTGTTTTCACCCTGACTGATAAACACCGGCTCGTTAATGAAAACTACCGGGATATTGCCTGCCGCCTGCAGCCCTCCTTCAAGCACATCAAAAGCAAGTTCGTCAGTGCTCAAGTCCCCTTGCATGAAGTTATGGAAGTCTAGATCTGCAGGTAAATCCTCCTGCCGCTCATTATAAGTTTCAGGAATTTCATGGTCAACACCAGATCCGGACCATAGAACACCCAATATTTGAAGCTGAATAAGTTGGGCGAGTTCTCGCCGCTGTCCTACGATGGTTCGATCCCAAAACGTCGAGTTTTCAAATCGCTCATCCTTGGGATCGAGGTCGAGAGCGTAGCGTGTAATAAGCTCTCGCGTGAGTTCCGGATTGAGTTGTAAAAAAGGAGAATCCAGTTGGGATACTCTGGGGAGAGACTCCAGCGTGACCAGCCAGATGATCAGATCAGGGTGATTGAGAAGCCCGCGTTCAAGAATCATTAAATCCTTTGTAACAGACATCGTTGGATATCCAAGATTGTAAGATCGAACCATTCTCCCATCTTCTGTTCTTAATTCGCTCCGGTTAATTTGAGCCGAAAGGGTTTGCGCTGGCTCAAGTAAGAAGCCCCACACCGACGAGTCGCCGATAATTAATACGCGGAATTCCTCTTCGCTCTTATCTGCGCCCTGAATCTCATGAGAAGCAAACATCGCATCTAATTGGGATATTGTGATGTTGAAAGAACGACCCGGGTCATCCCCATACGGAAGCCGCAGTCGCCCGGGGAAGAGACCGTTGTAAATTGAGAGCCGCCCGAGCAGGGGAAGTGGATTGAGTAAAACATAAACCAAATTAATCAATACAAACAGAACAATGGCCTTTAGGAAGACACGCCAGATAAAGCCCCATGAGATAGCCGCCGCTTCCTCCACCACTTGCTGAGTTTCGGTCATCGATATCCCCCGAACAATCGTATAAGGAACTCCCAAGACATCTGAACGCTCGGTAAGGCAAACCAGACCCATCCTAGCGCAACGAAGTTGAAAGTTAGAACAAGGCTTACCGTTCTCATTGCTCGACTCTTGTGGAAGGCTGAAGGGATTCGATCCCGTCTGGTATTAAGGAAAGCAACCCAGCGGTTATGGACAAACAACCCGATTGCATGCCAAATGCCCCATAGGGCGAAATTCCATGTCACACCGTGCCATAGCCCTATCAGCGTCATCGTCACGAGCTGACCGATCAGGATGATAAGCGCAGGATTCATCTTCAATCGCCCTTTTCGCAGTGCGCGCGTAAGTGGATTGAAAACATAAGCTTTGAACCAGTTCGCAAGCGTCATGTGCCAACTATTCCAGAATGCCCCAATATTGGTTTTAAAATATGGGCGGTCGAAGTTCTCCGGGAGCTGTATGCCGGATACGAGGCCGATACCTATTGCAACATCCGTATAGCCACTAAAGTCGAAGTACAATCGCAGGCTGAAGGCGAAGACAAGCACCCAGAGCCAGGGGATAGAATGCGTCAAGGCAGCATTGGTCGAATTCAAGGCGATGATCGCTAACCCATCCGCCAAGACAAATTTCTGAAAAACACCAAGAATGATCCTCTTGGCGCCAGCGAAGTATTCACTCGCCGTAGGTGCAACCGCATTCTGCATCTTGGATGTGAATCGCTCGACTCGATCAATCGGCCCTGCAGTGATCGCAGGAAAGAATAGAGCATAGGTCAGAAAATCAATGAATGACACCGAAGACAAACGACCGGATTGATGATCCCTAAGGACGTGTAGAAGACGGAAGGCAATGTAGGAGAAACCTAGCCAATACAAATCTGTAGACGCGGCTAGATTTCGTGATTGGCCCGTCACCCCTCGCAATAAACTGCTAGCCCATAATGAAATAGGCTCAGTTTTCATAACAATGAAAATCCCAATGACAATGACGCTGAGAAGTACACCTATCAGACGCGACCGTTTTGCGAGCCACGCGGCGGAGAGACCCAGGATAGCCAGAATGGAACCTACAATGACCACCTGAGAGGCTGATGGGGGTTGTGTAGCTGTTAGCTGCAATCCTTCGGGGAGAAAACGGCTCAGGCTGATGAGCAGCGGAAGAAGAGTAGCGAATAATAATGCGGTGACATCAGCCCTGCTCAACCCCCGCTCACGCGGACGGGTCACTAACCAGATTATCACTGTCAACCCTATGGATGCCGTTGGAAACCAGAAAGCAAACTGCCGCAACGAAACGGCTGGTTGAAGCCAGTAAACGCTGATCAGACTGATGACAAAAAGTGACCATCTCCGCCATTTTGGGGACGTGGTCAGGAGTAGCGCGCTGACAAGGAGACTGAATACAAGAATGTGGATCAGGGTCATTAGAAGCCCTGATAGATCCACTGCGGGGAGGAATCCGCGGTGAGGATGATTATCAGAAGAATAATAAAGCACAGCGCGAGCGCGTAAAGATTTTCGCGTGCGCTCGTATTACGAAACCTCACTCACCCATCTCCGTTTCATAACCGCACATCTTCCACACACCGTCCTCAACAACAGCGAGGTAGGTCCTCCCCGAAAGGGGGATATCCTGGTCCTCCCCATCGTAGTTGGCGATGATCTTCCCCTCACATTCGACGAGTGTTTGATCACCGCTCACGCTAACAGGATTGCAGGCTAACCCATCAAGACGAACGATGACGGATTCAAATGAGGATGCTTCAGCATGCGCACCTTCCTCCCAATCCAAGCATGATATATTAACCGCTCGGATGACGTCTTTCGACACAAGAGCATTCAGATATGCTTCAACCGCATCCTCTGCCAATCCCACTTGTGCGCAAGCAGTGAGAGCAAGACATAGAAGAAAAAGGATCCCAACGATCACAACGGTCTTCCGCATATGCATACCTCCAATGGGATTACTCGATCGATCCCCGAGGAATAATTAAATCAATTCTCACTCGATTTCCAAAACTTGTTCTTCGATTAAAACCTCAGGGAAGAATCCAAGGAATGCTGTCCAATGGCGGGACTGGAGTTAGGAAATAAAGAGTTGTCCAATCGTGCCAGGCTTCATAATTATCGTCCGTGAACCCTAAATCGATCCAATCTTTATCAGCAAAACCCGCACCGATATCCTCAATCGATCCAGGGCCATATACCGGGACAAATACCGGCCAGCCTTTCATCTGGTTATACCAGCTTCGGATAACACCAATCACTCCCCTGACAACTGTGCGTCCGCTGGCGGTGAGGGGATGACACTCCGGCACCCCGCTTCTGCAGGGCGAATAGGATGTCGCATAGACAGGGATGGCGCGCCAGTACTCGATCGTCCCGCTCCCTGTGTTTAGTGTGCGGATAACGATCTTGGTGCCATAGCCTACAACTCGTGGCTTAGGCTCAATAACGGGGACCGCTTCATCCACGGACCGTTCCACCTCAATCCCGTCCTCTATTCGCAGGCGGATGCGTTTCTCCACAACCCCATAGGAACCCGCGCTGATAACCTCTAACGTATCTAGCTCCAGATAATCGGCCGGCTGGTAGACGGTGCTGAAGGGGATTGGCTCCATCTCGGACAGGATTTTTTCCTGCACCCTAACCACACGAATCCGGCCATCAGTGGGAATCGGGGCATCCACCTCCGGGATTGCGTAATCCATGCCAGTCAATACAACTCCGGCTTGTGCCAACGCTTCACCGACTGTATTGCCGGCAACCCGCGTGCGGATGACTTCATTAGCCGTTTCGATTACAAGTGGCTGAGACCTGGCGATCTCAATCCTGTCGCCTGCGGATACAGTTGCACCTGGATATGGCTCAACCCGGTCTCCCTCGTAGAGGGTGATGCCAGCATCCCACAGCACGTCTCCAACTGTAGCAGCCGCACTGCGAATAGAAGTTGAAGCGCCAGAATCGCTGATTTCGAGCTCAACCCCTTGAAACAAGTTGACACGAAGCGGGTATTTTCGGACCTGAGCGGCGGAGGGGTCTTCAAGCCACATGGTGACCTCTACTCGATCACCGGGGAAAACCCGAACGCCTGCCTCAAGCAGGATATTCTCTGGTGTGACTGCTGTTGTTAGCACTTTCTTAATTTCACCGCCGGTCTGAATGATCACCTCGCGAGCACTCTGAACCCGGATCGTCATTCCCGGGATCAATCTCTCGCTTTCTGACGGTTGTACTTGATCCTCATCGCCGAAAGCAACTCTAGCATCACGGAGCGCAGCCTTCACCGTCCGCGCGTGTGTTCGAAGAGAGCTCTCTGACCCATTGATATCCAGATGTACAGTTCGGGCAGTCGCAACGTAAACCAACACTGACCCACACAGGGCTAGCATAACAATCCCCATGGAGAGGATCTGAGGATATTGATCGAGGGTACGTTTGACTTTTTCCATAATCCGCGCTGAGTATACCAAAAGACTCAAATGACGTTTCCTGCCCAAAGCACAGCCGATTCCTCAGTGTGCCTCGTGTGAACTATAATACTTTCCGGTTCTCCTCCAAATTGTGTGGGTAACCTGGCGAATTTACGGTACCCAGAACATTAGTAAATCGTAGGAACCGACCCGTGTGTCAGCCCGACGCCCTCATGCAACCTGTTATCCCCAACCTCCCGCAGGCTCCAAACCTGCGGGAGGTTTAACGCGCGTACCTCATAGCGCAAACTGCGCCTGCGACCGGAAGCGGAGCTTCCGCATTCCACATACAACCAACAACCCCTCACCAGCGTGGGAAGAACCACGATGTACATCCCATGAGCGCAGTACAAAGTGTTCCTTAGAGACGTCCCTTTGAAACGTAAAGCCGAATCGATCGTTGTCAGGGGGTGTGCTCCACGCTGCGCTTCGCGCAGCACTCCGTAGGAGCCATGATGCTTTGCAAAGGCAGACTACTGCCCCCACGTCCCCCTTGTCTTGTCCTTTCCGCTTCGCTGCAAGGATGCTTCGCGAGGGACAATAGGGGGGAAGAAAAGAAAAAAGCGATTCATCACATCTGTGGGTTCCGGCAGATAAAAGCTCCATCAACT
>DAOUDJ010000126.1:0-2335 GCA_034430795.1 Anaerolineales bacterium
TGCCAGCCATCCATGGCGAAACTACGGAAGTCCCAATCCCAGAAAGAAGGTTGACCCTGTCTCAAGGTGACATTTCTACTTTGTGAATTAAGGGACATTTCTACTTTGGGTTGACAGCTGCAAATGCAATCCCCTTGACAGGATTCTGTAAAGGGGATATATTTCGTTTGACTAACTAAACTTATCGAGTCAGAGATAACAGGTGAACTTATGCCGGCTGAAGAAAAGTTCTACGAACTGATGAGGCGTTTGCGAAAGCTGGGGTTGGATTCTCACTCTTTAGAGAATGCTCCAGTCTCGCCCGCCCAGATTGCTTTTCTAGATTGGATAGCCACCACACCCGGGTGTGGTGTACAGGATATCGCCGACGGATTAGGGCTGACCCCTCCAACCATCAGCGTCGGTGTGCGCAGGTTGGAGGAAAACAACCTAGTGGAGCGAAAGCCCGACCCGCAGGATGGACGCTCGGTCCAATTCTTGCTGACACGGCGCGGCCAAGCTCTGCAACGCCGGATTAAAGATTCGCACCGACGAAAGTTCCGCCGTTTATTAGCTGGTTTGAGCCCACAGGAAAGTAAGATGCTGCTGCAACTGCTGGAGCGAGCCTTGGACACAGCCGAAATCGCGGACTCATAGGACATGGTATGCGATTGGATGACCGGAAATAGGTTTGGCGTTTCACCTGCTCTAAAGTTGAAGAGCAGGGAATAAAAATGAGTAAATTCTTGAATAAATTCATCCGCAAGTTTCACCACTAGATTGCACTACCAATTGTGACACCAATATTCGCCGTCCTGGGAAGCTGTCTGATCAATCCATGGCTTGATCTGGCCATCCTGCTTTTATGCGGCATACTATTTCTATGGCCTTCGTTTCGCTTTCATAATCGTGCCCGCGTCCTTGGACAGTGACAGCGCAACGAAATTCCAACCACCGGGCCCCAAGGAAGGATCGGCTGGCCTCTTCGGGTTCCATCTGCACTCCTTAGTGGAGGCGCCATGAGTCTGTCCAAGGGTTGGGCGAAGGCGATTCGCCCAACCTGCCCACATAGGAATTCTTACTCCAATCAATACTTACTGCTTATAAATTGTCCCATCCAAGCTTATTCGAAACGACGGATGGCCTTAGCTGGGACATTCACCTGTTCGCTCATTTCGCCGATGAGATAAACAGGCCGGATACATAAGAACAATATACACCTTCCAGTAACTGGAAGATCAGGGAAAAATTATTCTCGGCTTTCGAGTGGATTGTGAATTAGAGTAGAATCAGATGGATTTTGAAGACAATCTATAGCTAATTGAGTTTCGTCTCCCTTTTTTCCGAGATACACCTGCATATTCTTAAGCAAGTTCTTTTCGTCAAAGACCATGAGGATGTGTATAGCTCATGAAGCCTTCCCTTCCTTCCAGCCACAAAACACCTACATGACAACGAACCTAACCTCCATCTTCTCACCAACAACACCGGTCAGAACTCTCCCCGCAGTACTCTTCAACCGATCCTCAAGCCAATCGCGAGCATAAGTGTTTTGAACGCCAACCTCGAAGACCCCCTCGCTGTATCCGATGAGATCAGCGTCTCTCAGCCACGTGTCAAACGAGGCTTTAGGTATCTCCATCTGCATTTGACCGAGAGCTGCGACCCATGTATCCCGCGCTGTGCGACCGCCGATGAGTGTTCCGCAACCATCATCTATCTCTTCACCGTCCGGAACTGCAACCTCGGCATCATCTTCCGCGAGATGCTCAACGTCCTCATCACGTGAGAAATTTGGAGGATTGAAGCCGATACGCAACAGGGCTTGGTCAGCACCCTGCTCCCTCAAGAGCTGAACAGTCTCGTAATACTGATCAGGAACATCATCCAGATCTCCTAGAATCCACATCCATATTTTGTCGCTTGGCACTACAGCCAGATCAAGAAAACCTTCTGGTGGAGGATCTCTATCTTTGATCCGACTCACAGTATGGAGAACCGGCGACTCGATGGTCTTGGTAGCCAACGACCACAATAACCAGGCCACAAATGCTTGCTGCAATTCGGCCCATCGAGTTTCAATTGGCCCGCGATCGGATTTCCTGATGGCTGCCTCAGTAAGAATCTTGGAAATATCCCAAGATGAGCTGACAGCAACGGCGACATTTACAGAGGAACGTTGATGGTTGCTACTTTTCAGTGAATGAGTGTGTTCTTGCAGTTGTTGCTTATGAGATTCCTCTTTTGAATGAGTCTTAGGAGAATCTCTTAAAAGAGGTCTTAACGCGTCGCTATCTGTGCGGTTTATGTCGGTTTCTGTTGGTTCAATGTCGCCTTCGGTGCGCGACATGTCGCT
>DAOUDJ010000127.1:0-7140 GCA_034430795.1 Anaerolineales bacterium
CTCTCTGGGAAGAAAACCAGGACGACCAGGATTATGATGCCCATTGTGATGCTGAAAACTCGTTCACCTCTTTTAACAGTTTCAGACTCGCTGATCTCAGGGAGGCTGCCCGGATCCCAGGGTTCTCCTTCGATTTCAGGACGGACTTCAAACCACTGCAGTATCACAAACACAATGACCAACATCCCTAATGCAGCCGGAATGCTATTCAGCAGACCCACCACAGCTTCCAGAGGGGCAATTGGTTCTTGGGCGATAAAGTACCCAATCCCCAAAGCCAGCAACTGCGCTCCCAGAACCGCCGCCAAGACAATCCCGGCTAACAGCCGGAACAACGGGTATAGCGCGGGCCCGATCAGATACTGTCCCTCGGGATAGTAGGAAGCCGCCACCGTTTTGGGGGGACCAAACTCTCTCAGCAACTCGACAATCTCAGATTCGGCCGGCTCATGACCCGCTCGGTCTTCCAACGCATCGATCAGCGAGGAGCGCAGCTCGACTTGGATATCAGACCGGTTCTTCCGCGGCAAGTGCCGCCCGACCTCATGGACGTATCGATCAATCAGACTCATTGTTTTCTCCTCTCATGGATGTTCCTTCCAGCAGAACATCCAATACAGTCGTCAGGTCGCGCCACTCCGCCTTTAGCAACTCCAGCAGGCTTGAACCAGCCGGGATGATTTTGTAGTAGCGTCGAGGGCGCGAGCCTTCAACATTCCATTCGCTCTGCAGCAGGCCCTGGGATTCCAGCCTCCTCAGCAGTGGATAGAGCGTTCCCTGCTCGATGTCCAGCCCGCGCTCAGCCAGGTTATTAATCAACGCATACCCGTATTTCGCCTCCTTCAGCTGGCTGAGTGTGGCCAAGACCAGGATGCCTCGGCGGAGTTCCTGCGTAAGCTTTGCGTGTAGTTCATGTAGCTCTTGTTCTTTCATCATGCTTCACATTATACTATGTATTACACTGTAATATCAAGTTAATAATATTATAAATAATAAAAGCGCCCTTTGGGACGCTATATAAATCCCCCAAGATCCAACACTAGTCAGTACGAGTAATTATGCGGAAGGCGTCGTTTAGTCGTAAGACCTTCCTCGTTGAGACTCAGCTACTGCGCGCGCCAACGCTTCCTCCAAATCCTCCAATTCTTGAAATAGCGCGGGCGACACCGAATGTGCCGGCCAACGTTCTTTTTGGTCGTCGATTTTCTCTTCCAATTCCTTGATCCGTCCTGTTTTCACGCGGCATTACCTCCAGCGCAATAGGATTTACAGATCCCAAGCAAAAGCAATGTCATCCCTGTTTTTAGTGGACCTAGTTATACGCGAGGCGCGCCTGTTCATCGGCGAGCGTGGGCTCGATGAGCGCTTTCCAAGATGGGTCCTCCCAGGTTCCCAGGCTAGTATGCATGGTAAGGTATTTCTCAGGGATCGGATGCGTGCCCACGACGACTTTCACCCCGTAGCGCTGGATCAGGAATTCTTGAAAGGTGTGAATGTAAGGGCAAGGCGGATATCCCACTATGAGCCCTGTGGCAAGATGGATGACCTCGGCGCCGTTTTTCACCATTTCGTCGCCTGTATATTCGATGTTTCCACCCGGGCAACCGTCGCAAGTGGTATAGCCGACCAGTTCCACCTCTTGATCCGCATAAATGCTGAAGGCGCCCTCCCGGTTCTTCAACGCCCGGAAGCACTTCCCCCCAGCACATTGGCGGTAACGATCACAAATAATGATGCCGATCTTCGTTTTAGAAGTCATTGTTCTCTCCTATCGCAATCATGTTTCTAATTCGCGTTCTTCTTGCACAAGTGCAGCATTCCCTGGTCCAATTAAGGTTTTGCGATTTCAAGATGCTCAACATTCTCAGTCACAGCGAGGAATGCCTCATTCTGTTCGTCAAACATTATTTCTGGCACATCTCTTCCTCATCCTTTTCACCTCGGAAACCCTTTCCCGCCTGCCGTACATCTGTCAGCTCGCTCTGCTCAACATCGGGGTAGATCGAGGGTGAAGCACTCCAATAGCGGATGCCCAAGCTCTCCACAACCTGAGCCATGCCGCTTCTCTCGAGTTCGAGCATAGTTGCGGCGATGTCTCCAGGTGACCAGAGCTGGAGAGTTTCGATCAATTGACTTTCGCGCATTGGATGGCGGGTTATGATCCCGACTACAGCTTCCGTCAATGACTCATTCCCGCTCAGATCAAACGATCCGCTGCGAGGGTGGAGCACATGGGCGATGTCGCCGAGGATGGCGCGGGCACGCAACAATCCACCCTCGTCCGCTGGCTGGACCCACGTTTCCACCGGCGGTCGGGTTGGCAATACAATATGTACTTCATCCGGTTGGATGCGCACAACTGCATCAGCGATATCGCGCAACGCCTGTTCGGAGTCGTTCAGCCCCTGCACAAGCATGACCTCGACCCACAATTTACCCTGGTATTCTTTCCGGAACGCGATCAGGCCATCCAGTAAGCTTTCAAATGACAGCTCAGCCACTGGTCGGTTCAATCGTCTGTAAAGTTCCTCGGTGCCGGCGTCAATAGAAGGCAGCACAGCATCGGCGAGCGCCAGCTCCTCACGAATCTCCGACTTATACAGCAAGGAGCCATTCGTAATGACCGCGATTGGGTGTTGAGTTATGGCTTTTACCTGCTCAAGAAGCCATCCCAGACGGCTATACAGGGTTGTCTCCCCCGATCCGACAAATGTGACCCAATCGATATCTCCGGGGTCATGCGAAGCTAGCGCCTGTTTAACATCCTCCAATATCGCTTCAGCTGGGAAGTATTCCCTTCTTTCACTTACCATTGGCTTTGAACGCCCCAATTGGCAATAAACACAGTTCCAATTGCAGGTCTTGAGCGGGATGGGATCAACACCAAGGGATTGCCCCAGGCGCCGGGAAGGTACGGGCCCATACGCATATTTCATCTTCAAGAGCCGCCGAAGTATTCTACATATTGTGTCATCGAGTGCCTCTCGCAGCGATTCAAATGCGGTCAGCCTTTCGAGAGAACAATCATGAGGACAGCTAGAATGGCCTCCTGTACTGGCTACTTAACTCATCCGCCGATCTTTAGGTCCGTAAGCGAACCTGTTGACTTCATCCGAATGGGATACCATACTGCCTGATCTTCTACTTCCTCGACATTGGGCAGAATATGTTTAAAGACATCCTGGTTTATTGGAAATCCTTCAAGGCCTAATTAGACAGACCCTGAAAATATGGACAAAGCCATCTGCGGCGCTTCTCGTTGCTAGTACACTTTCAGATATCAACCGCAGCCGGACTGATTTGATTGTTGAAAATGCGATGCTCCGTCAGCAACTGATTGTTCTCAACCGGCAGGTGAAACGACCACAGCTCAATCAACGTGACCGTATCCTCCTGGTTATACTAGCTCGCTGCACCAGATTCTGGCAACAAACCCTTCACATCGTCCAACCCGACACGTTATTACGCTGGCATCGCGAGCTGTTTCGCCTGTATTGGCGACGCAAATCAAAGATGAGAAAGCCGCGTATTCCACATGAAACCATCGCCCTCATCAAGAAGATGGCGAAGCAAAATTGCTTATGGGGCGCAGAGAGGATCCGTGGCGAGCTGCTGAAGCTCGACATCCAAGTCAGCAAACGTACCATCCAACGGTATATGTCCAAGAGCCGGCAAGCCTTTAGTCAAACTTGGGCAACCTTCATCAAAAACCATGTTAGGGATATCTGGGCTTGCGACTTCACTGTGGTTCATGACCTGTTTTTCCGACCGATCTATATCTTCGTGATCCTGGAACTGAAAACAAGACAGGTTGTACACGCAGCGGTGACAGTCTTGCCAACCGATACATGGACAGCGCAGCAGTTGCGAGAAGCTATCCCATGGGACAGCGATCCACGGTATCTGATTCGAGACCGCGATAGAAAGTACGGATCCCAGTTTTCATGTATTGCAACCAACACAGGTATCAAAGAGTTGAAGACACCGTATCGAACTCCGAAGGCAAATGCGTTTTGTGAACGGTTCATGGGGAGTCTGAAGCGAGATTGCCTGGATCACATACTCGTAATGAGCCGAAAACAAACAGGCCGTTTAGTGAGGGAATACGTAAGCTACTACAATGATATTCGGCCGCACCAGGGAATCCATCAGCGTATTCCAGGGAGATACAATGAAAAAGGTTTCCCATCACAATCAGGCAAGATCATAAGCGAACCGATATTGGGCGGCCTTCATCATGATTACACTCGCATAGCTTATCGGAACTGACTCTCCCCCAATCGAACTCAATCACAACGAAGCCATCCTGAAAACAGTCGATGGTATAGTTCAATTCGATTGATGAGCGAATAATGCCAATCGAGGATTGCTTGTTATTCATTGAGTTCGATCAATAGCAAGCAGGTTACTTGCTGAAGGAGGTCCTAACGCTAACGTCCTCGTTTCAACTCCCAGGACACCTGGCGGATTGGATAAGTAGCCAGCACAAGGTGCCCAAGTCCGTGGTTTTGGAAAGGATCAGGTTCGCTAGACTCAGCGCCGCGCTCGACGCCGTTTCCGCTTATGATTGCTATGGTTATATTTGCGGCCAGTGCCGTTCGATCTCCGGTGGCCGTTATTCGCATTTCCGTTGGTCTTTAGGCGGCTTTCAGGGTTGAAACTGCCATAGTTGAACTCTGGCAGCCGCTGCCGTTCCAGCCGTTCACCCATCACCCTCTCGATCTTGCGCACCATCGCCTCATCCTCTGGCTGGGCCAGCGTGAAGGCCTCTCCACTCTTATGGGCGCGACCTGTGCGACCAACGCGGTGTGTATAGGCATCAGCCGTATCCGGCATGTCGTAGTTGATCACATGGTTGATGCCGATCACATCGATACCGCGCGAGGCGACATCAGTGGCGACGAGGATATCGTATTTGTTGCCCCGGAAACCGTCGATAGCCCGCTGCCTGCGGTTTTGGGTCATATTGCCCTGCAGGGCTTCCACCCGATAGCCCACTTTGTCCAAATCACGGGCAAGGAAACGGGCCCGCCGCTTGGTGCGTGTGAAGATCAAGACCCGCCCGGTGGCCTTGCTTTCCAGCAGGGCCAGGAGCAGCCGCTTTTTCAGGTTGCTGGTTACAGGGTAAAGTGCATGTGAAATGGTCTCAGCCGGCGCGATATGTCCAATCTGCACCGTGACCGGATCGATCAGGATTTTGTCGGCCAGCCGGCGGATGTCGTCGGGCATAGTGGCAGAAAACAACAGATTCTGGCGCTTGCGCGGCAGCATCTTGAGGATTCGCCGGATGTCCGGTAGAAAACCCATGTCGAACATGCGGTCGGCTTCATCCAGCACCAGCACCTCGACTCGCGAAAGGTCAACGCTACCCTCGCCGGCCAGGTCGAGCAAGCGTCCCGGACAAGCGACCACAACGTCGACGCCGCGGCGTAAGGCCTTCACCTGGCGATTCTTGCTTACCCCACCATAGACGGTGACACTGCGCACGCGGGTTTGCCGTCCAAGCTGCATCGTGAACTTGTGGGTCTGCTCGGCCAACTCGCGAGTGGGGGCAAGAACCAGCACACGCACGTTGCGACCCGGATGCGTGACCAGACGCTGCAGGATAGGCAGCATGAAGGCCGCGGTTTTACCGGTGCCTGTCTGGGCGATGCCAATCAGGTCATGACCGGCCAGGATGGCTGGGATCGCTTGCAGTTGAATGGGGGTGGGTGTTGTATAACCCGCGGATTGGATGCCAGCGCGAATACGCTCATCCAGAGGGAATGTTTTGAAACTCACTAAGAATACTCCTTGGCTGTGTAAAGCCAAGTCGCACTCTCAGCACTACATCAATAAAAAATTGGCAGCCCTATGCTGCCAATCATAGAGAAATTCGGTCACAGGCTGATTGCCTGCGGACACAAGGCAGGATTATACCTCATTTCCCTCCGGATGAGGACTTAAGATAATTCCTAGATTCAACTTCGAAGTGCAACTCTGGATTCGAATTAGATGATCACTCTAGGGGAGCATCTTATTCCATTTTAGCCAAGAAAAAGAATTCAAAGATTTGGGAAGGCCTGACGGTCTACGTTTCGTCCGGGGGGCTCAATTTGAGCGCTTCGGAAGCGGGCTGATAACCCCCAGGATACGAGTTCGAACCCTGTACAAGGGGGCTTGGAAGGAAAAAAGCACCCTTGCGGGTGCTTTAAGGTAGCGGGGCTTGGATTCGAACCAAGGACCTTCAGGTTATGAGTTCGCTTCCTAAAATATAGGCCTTGGACCGTCAGGCTGGTGTCCCAAGGGTGGCCTTACGATTTTCGACTGCTCGGAACCCAGCGAGCATTAGTTTCAAGTATCCTACACCCGGAGAGTCAATCTAGCAAGTTCAACTAGGTTCTGATTAGAATCACCCCTAATACTTCATCTTCGTTCTTCTGTGTTGTTCTTGCGAGTTGAATCTACGACACTTTGATTTCACCCTACAGGGGAGATTACTTAGCCTTCCCACTTCCCTTTTTCTTTACTTCTTCTTCCGGTTCCACCGCGACCTGCGAATTGAAGCTCAGCTGCCAACTCCTCCCCCCGGTGAAGAGCGAGATGAACTTGTACAGGAGCCAGACGATCAAGCCCAGGAAGAGCACTCGCAACACGAGGGAAAATGGTGAGAAGATCGATCGGGTGGGCAGCATATGTCCGTAAGTGGCCGCTTGGGGATTTAATCGCTGGAAAGGTACCCCCGTCCGGTCCTGGAATCGTTGCGGAAGTTCGCCCATGTGCCCCCCCGGGAAGGGCATGTCTTCAAAATCGTGGAACATGAACCCCTCACCCATATGCGTTGCCAGAGATCCGCGACTGTAGCCATACCGATAAAGAGCATACCCGCCAACTGCAAAGACTGCCACTACGACCAGCGTGATCAACACTGTGCCAATCCATTTACGTGATGACATGGTTTGCATCCTCTTTTCTTGAAATGTACTTGCTTGCAGTGTAACACACGGATGACCAAGAAACTATGTGGAAAATATGAGTGTTGCACCTTGAAGATAAAGACCAGCCTCATAGCTGGTCTTTAAGGACTTATATCCTTTGCCGAGCGTTTACCAGACCTACTCCTCGTCCTCTTCGATTAACTCCTCATCCTCCTTCTAACAC
>DAOUDJ010000128.1:0-3351 GCA_034430795.1 Anaerolineales bacterium
GCCTAGGGACAGGGGTAGAGAGTGGTTCATTTTACTCACAATTGGACTCGCCAAATTCCTTGCCCATACTTATTTGGTCTTCGACTCTATAACCCAAAAATTTATGAAATGCTTGCACCTCAGCGTTATCTGCCCGGATCTGATGGTTTAACTTTGGACATCCAATTTCAACTAGAGATGTTTCAACTTATTTCATGAGGTCAGTTCCAATCCCTTTTCGCCGATAATCCGGGTGAACTGCAACATAGTAGATCCATCCCCGATGTCCATCAAAACCCGACATTGCTGTTCGTATTAATTGACCATCAGACACAGCCATATAGAACAACTCCGATTGTATATTCAATTATGAACCAGCGCTTGAACCTGAAAATTAATACTCTGCTTCCAAAGTATAAGCGGGCTGCTTCATAAGTAAATTACCCCGCAGCAAGCTACGGGGCATTCACAGCAGAACAATCGTCATGGAGGCTGCTTCCCCCAAACCCCTGCTTGCCCATTCATCCCGCCAGCAAGCTGACGGGTATTCTGGGAATACTAATAAAGCAGCCCGCTTCTTATGTAACGTATCAGAATGGTTGAGCAATCAAACTCAATCTAATTAAACTTCATCCATAAAAAAGCGCTGGAAGAAGATCTTCCGCGATCAAATTGGAAAATTACTTCTTTTCTAGAATGGCCTCACTGGTCACACCCGAACCTGTTGTAGAATAAAACAATGTGCCATCATCTAGAAGCTGCAGGTATTCATAATCATTACCTGACTGTCCAGAGGACAAATTTGTTGCTATAAATTCATACAAATTTCCATCCACGTTCACAAAAGTAATGTCGCCGGTAAGAGAAAATTCTGGTATTTCAAAAACCCCGCATTTTTCATTCAATGTACATTCTGGTTCTAAGAAAAAGGTGATATGGAAATTTCCCGTAAAACCTTCCCAGGTTCCTGCGAGTTCTGTGATGACATCAGCTGGATCAGCTGCAGCAGAATCACCGCTGCTCGTGTCAGAAGAATCCGCGGCAGCGGGAGAGTCAAGAGTGGTTTCTCCCCGGAAGGTTTCAAGAAGCTGATCTATGACAGCATCATAGTCAGCGCCTGTCGCATAGCGAATATGCAGTGTACCGTTATTAAGCGCAACGGTCTGGCCCTGGAAATCTCCAACTTCCGTAATCACATCAACACCATCATATACCCAATGGAAATTTTCCGGATTGGTAACCGCCGTAGCAGTTATGGTATCCCAGATAAAAAATCCGCCGCCGCCGCTCCAGCCCCATTGTTGGTTCCACATCTGAGCTACGTACTTCACACCGGGATCATCAATTTCATTGATTTCAGTCATCTCAGCTTGTTGGACTAAATATTGAATGGCATCCAGGGGAATTACGGATACTGGCACTCCTGAATCAAAGATATACTTGGCAGCCGCTGAGTCAATATACATATTCCACTCCGCGGCTTCATTACTGGTAAATTCAGGTCCCTCATTCAGATTTCCGGGCATATTAAAGGCGCCGCCCATGATGACGACATGGGAGATATTATCGATTATGCCGGGATCATGTTGAAGGGCAAGAGCGACATCAATCATGGAAGCCATCGCAATAATAGTAACTTTTTCATTGGAATTATTCACCAGATCAATAATCAAATCAGGTCCTACACCTACCTCAAATTCAGTCACCTGATCCGGCAATGCCAACCCCCAAAAATTATCAGAGAGGGATCTCCAACTTTCAGGGAACTCATTTGAATTGGGATCTATGCGTTCGTCAGACCCAAGTGCGATAGCCGCGTTTTTGTAATTCAGGACATCAAACAAAAATACCGGCCATTTCTTCAACGCGATTTCTGGATGGAACTCACCTCTGGTGAGTACAAATCCTATGAGATCAACATTGGGATGTTTTGTAAAATAAACCATCCCCGCTATATCACAGGGACCGCCACCATGAGAGTAAATAACCGGTATCCTTCCGTTGGGTGGATCAAAGAAGGAAACCTCTGTGGGTTGCGGGGTGAAAGTTGGTGGGATTTCCTCCTGCGTTGTGCTGGTAGCAGGCGGGGGTGTATTCTCAGCGGTGGGTTCTAAAGTTGCGGGTGCGCATCCTGCAAGAATACTGAAGACCAACACTATACTAAGAAGCAGATTCCAATTCTTGTTCAATGGCCACCTCATTTATTGAATAGAATATTTACAGATAACAATACCTGGATTCAACTACAAAGTGCAACTCTGGATTCGAATTAGATGATCACTCTAGGGGAGCATCTTATTCCATTTTAGCCAAGAAAAAGAATTCAATGATTGGAAAAGCCTGACGGTCTCCGTTTCGTCCGGGGGGCTCAATTTGAGCGCTTCGGAAACGGGCTGATAACCCCCAGGTTACGAGTTCGAACCCTGTACAAGGGGGCTTGGAAGGAAAAAGGCACCCTTTCAGGTGCCTCAAGGTAGCGGGGCTCAGATTCGAACTGAGGACCTTCAGGTTATGAGTTCGCTTCCCAAAATAGGGGCCTTAGATCGTCAGGCTAGGTTCCCAAGGGTGGCCTATCGATTTTCGACTACTCGCAACCCAGCGAGCATTAGTTTGAATTATCCTACACGCGGAGGGTAAACCTGGCAAGTGCCTTTGGAGTACAGAACAGAAACACCACTAACCTCACTTTTATTCTTCTGTGTTGTACTTGGTTGTTGAATCTACGAAATCACAGTCTGCCTTCTTTAATATGAGTTCAAGACCGTGATTGTATCGCTCATTCTATGTCTAAGCACATTTTCCAGAACGGATGTCCTTTTTCGGCCATCACAGGTGTTGGTGCTTCAGAGTTAAACCCTATCGTACCTTGCCGCTTAATAGCGGAATTGTGAGGCAAGCGAGTCCGTGTGTTTTCCTCGCGAGCAGCCGGAGACAAAATGACCTCCTTTGGAATAATTAAAGCTCGCATCAGCAAGTTTGGTCTTGGAATCGGAAGGAAAAAGCATCCTCCCATCGCTTGTTGAAAGGAGGAATCTTGAAGAAGCCATGCATTTGTATGGTCCTGAGACCTCTTGTAAGATTGATGTGTTGGGCAAACTAATTGTTTCGGGGAACGTGAGTAACGCGCCGCAGATTGCGGATTGGGCTGGCGATGCATACTGCACCTGGGATGGGATCTTCGACAGCTGGGAGGCGATGGACTTTGTGGCGCATGACCCAACGATCGAGGTTTGGACGGATCAGAGGATTTATTGTGAGAGGTGACCAAAAACCTTTGAAAACGCACACCTTGTTAGTACGGCTTGTCTAGTATGTGGCAGCAGGAATATGTCAGTAGTTTGCGGAAATAACTTGTGCAAGTCACTATAGGTG
>DAOUDJ010000129.1:0-1858 GCA_034430795.1 Anaerolineales bacterium
TCTAACCTTGACCCGCAGCGATAGTGCCTTGGGCGGCTATTATCGCAGGATGCGCGCAAGGCATGGCGCCCCTAAGGCGATCGTTGCTACTGCTCACAAATTAGCCCGTATCTTTTACCGCATGCTCAAGTACCAGGAAGAATACCTCGATCCAGGAGCAGCCTATTACGAAGAGAAATACCGCCAGCGAGCCATCCGCAACTTGAAACGCAAAGCCAACCAATTGGGCTTGGAAGTCATGCCTGCCGCAGGCTGAACCGACACCAAATTAAATTCATACTAGCGTATTACTTTCCTTTCGCCCGGTTGAGGAAAGCATAAGGCATTTAATCAAAAAGAGCTCCTCTTATGCCAGAGCCCTTTTAATTCAACCTGAAATCACCCGGATGACTTTTCTAAACCAAACGTTTGCTCCCTCCACCGTTATTATTCATCATTGATCTGACGAGTTGTGCATCAGTTTCTTAGTAGGGGGCATCGGAAATCCTTCCAAACCTAGGGCTCAAATCCCCACGTGTGGTTTCGACCTTCGTCGTTCCACCATTTTCGCGCAGCAACAACTAGCAGGGCTTCTCCTTCTTCATTTAAGACATATACCCCGCGGTCAATATCTGGAAAATCCTGTTGGGCAAGCAAGGCTAGTGCCTCTGCCGCTTCAATACGAGTATCCATATCGTCATCCTGGAGAGCAATTGCTAATGCAGGGATTGCTGAAGTATCACCAATTTCACCTAGTGCCCAAGCTGCTGAACTTTGGACATGGACAAAGTCTGTTAATAGAACAGCTATTAATACAGGAACGGCTGGCTTTGAAGGTTCACCAATATCACCCAGTGCTGTTGCCGCAGCTTTCCTGACTCGGTATGGTCCGTCATAGTAAAGATTCTCTGTTAAGGCTGAAATGGCTGGTTCTGCCTCTGCCCCCATTGAACCAAGGGCCCTCGCTGCAGTGAGTCGGGCTCCGGCATTATAACTATGTAGTGCGTCAATTAGTTCTGGAATGCTGCTCGGAGGTGTAGGCAATGGTGAATACTCGAAGACTCCTTCTGTGGCAGTTGATGTTTCAGTGCCGCTATCAGTGCAAGAAGTGCAAAACCACGAAAAGAGCAGGATAATTAGGAAAATGAGTGCTAAAAGTCTGTTCATAACAGATCTCGTATGGGCAGTGGAAAATGCCCCCTAACGGTTTTGAGCTCAACCGCCCCGCTCGAACCCTGGCTTGGTTTTCAAGATTCTCCATCAATAACCTTCAATTGGAAATCGCGCCGTCCGCGGGGTCGGCTGCAGCGAATGGTTATTCGCCCAGGCTTTTCATATATCTTGAGATACATCAGCTACTAGATGAAAATGAAGGAGCTTTACATCCTGGGCTTCACCACCATTCACAATTAGTCTATACCCTGATGTCTCAAGATCAAACTCCTCAACAAGGCTTCTCACAACATCCAATAGATCCTTCATTAGTTCCACATCATCTGGTGATACATCAATGAGTGAGCGGTACTTCCTCTTCGGAACAAGAAGAATATGAGTTGGATAAGACGGCTCTGGATGAAAAAACACAATAAATGAATCGGTATCACGCAATCTGTTCACAGGAATGGCAAAGCTAAAGCTTGAGAATAACAATCCAAGCAAGAATTCACCAAATCGGGTTCGTGCCAGTCTAAAGAAATAACGAGTCATGATTCATGCATCGTTGAGATATTCTGGGCGAATAACCATTATTTAACGGAGAGTACCCGTTAAACACAACACAAAACCACGCAGAACATGTGTGTTTTTTACCTTTAGCAGTTTTAACGGGTCCTATCCATATAAACCATGGGTTATACAGGTCCACCCCATATAACACTCC
>DAOUDJ010000130.1:0-16677 GCA_034430795.1 Anaerolineales bacterium
ACTCCGTGACGTACGGCGGGCAAAAGACGATCTTCTGCAATATCCATTGAGAGAGGGTAATGTTCAATTTCATAACCGAATGCTCCTGCCATCCCGCAGCACCCTGAATCTATCTCCTCGATATCAATTCCAGCAGCTTTAAACATAGCATGTGATGGTTCTGAGCCTATCAGCGCTTTTGAATAACAATGATTGTGGAATAAGACCGAGATCTCCGCTTCCCGGAAATGAATTCTATCGATGGGGCGTGTCTCTGAGCCACGCGACTGAACGAGAAATTCTTCAAACGTAAATGAGTTCTCCGCAAGTTGTTTGGCGCGTGGGTCGTGCGGGAAGAAATCAAGGTACTCATCTCGAAGTGTAATGAGACAAGATGGTTCCAAGCCAATTATTGGGACCCCTGCTTCTACATAAGGCGTTAGAGCGCGGATGTTAGTCGCTGCAAGCGCTTTCGCAGCCTTCAATAGCCCCTTTGAGATCATTGGCCTCCCACAACATACCTGCTCGGAAACCAGTTCAACCCGATAACCAGCCGCTTCCAAAACATCCACCGCAGCGATGCCGACCTCGGGACATTGGTATTGAGTATAAGTATCCAAGAAAAGGACGACTGTCTCCGCGAAACCTGGATCCGGATGCTTGGAGAACCAATCACTGAAGGTCACGTTCGCAAAATGCGGTAGTGTTCTTTGCCGGGCGATCCCCAGCATTTTCTCTTGTAGCCACCGAAATCCTCTCGTTCGAGTAAAGAAATTAAATAGCGCCGCAAATGCGCTCCCATAACGCGAGAATTTGGCAATATGAGCAAACAGAGAATCGCGCAGAGGCACTCCATGTTCGACATGATAAAGCGCCAAGAACTCGGATTTCAACCGCGCCATATCCACGGCGGTTGGACATTCTGCCTTACAGCCTTTGCATGCCAGGCAGAGGTCAAGAACCTCATACATTTGATGGCTGGTGAGCGAATCAAGCGGCAGCGCTCCACTGATCGCGGCACGGAGTGCATTCGCTCTGCCGCGAGTGGACTGCGTTTCATCCCGGGTCACCTGATAGGATGGACACATCAGGCCATCTTCTTTCCGACATACGCCTAGGCCAGTGCAGTTCTCTATCGCAGATGCGAAGCTGCCCTCTCGAGAGTAGGAAAAATATGTTGCCGGTGCGTCCGTCTGATACGATTCACCATAACGGAGATTCGAAGTCAGTGACCCTTCGCCTCCGAATCCGCTGGAAGAGGGCACGACTTTTCCAGGATTTAATACTTCGTCTGGGTCAAATGCTTCTTTCACTTGGCGGAAGGCGTTTGCCAGTTCTGTCCCAAAGAGGCGCTCGTTATACTCCGTGTGGGAGAGGCCATCCCCGTGTTCCCCTGAGACGGAACCCTGCATTTCAATCACCAACTCCACGACTGCGTCTGCGATGCAACGCATTCTCTCCACACCCTCTGCTGTTTTAAGATTGACCATGGGTCGGAGGTGGAGACATCCGGCGGAGGCGTGAGCATACCATTCTCCGACCGTCCCGTGCTCTTGGAGAATAGTGTCCACCTGCCGTACATAATCCCCCAACTTTTCAACCGGAACAGCCACATCTTCGATGAATGTAATCGGTTTCATGTCTCCGGGGATGGACATTAGAAGTCCTAGTCCTACTTTCCGTACTGCCCAAAGGTCAGCCTGATCCTGCTCGCGTTCTAGAAGCAACCCCCCCGGGAGACGCTTCGCGCGCGACATCGCCTGCTCCACGCTCTCGCCTGCGTACTCAACAACAAGGAGCGCCGCTGGATCTCCTTGAACGAATCCCATTTTGCGGGCATAGGCTGGGATCTCGCGCGCGCGAGTCAGAAGCATCCGCGGGAGCACTTCGACGGCATCAGGTCGTGTCTCTAGTATCCCTGGGGTAACATCGGCTGCTTCACTGATGCTATCGAACGACATCACCTTTAAAACCGTCGCACCTGGTTTAGGTACGAGCCTGAGCTTGGCCCGTCTGAGAATGCCCAATGTGCCCTCTGAGCTACAGAGCAGGGGAGCCAGGTTCAACCCGGCGGTTGGTGGGTAAGAATTCGATTCATCAAACCACACAGCCGGGGCTCCCGGAGAATAATCGATGAGATAATTTAGGCTATAGCCGGATGCCCGTCTCCATGTCCTCGGCCACCGATCACGAATAACATCACGATGAGCATCAAGGATTGTAAAAACTTTACGGTATATCTCTCCTTCGAGGTTATTTCCCGCTTGCTTCTTCTTGAGTGACTGGGATTCGAGCGGCGTAAAAGTGGCGACCGATCCGTCACTTAATACCACCTCTGCTTCAAGCAAATGATCGATAACCAACCCATACCTTATCGAATGCGCCCCTGTCGCATTGTTGCCAATCATTCCGCCAATCGTCGCTCGATCAGCCGAGGCCGGATCAGGTCCAAACATGAGACTGTGCTCAGCCGCGAACCGGTTAAGCGCCGCTAATACGACTCCCGGACCGACTTCAACCGAAGGTTCCCCAGGAGAAAGAGAGTGGATTTTATTCAAGTATTTTGAACAATCGAGAATTATTCCATATCCGAGCGACTGCCCGGCCATGCTTGTGCCGGCTCCTCTTGCGATAACCGGCACGCCATATTCCTTGGCGATCTCTACTACAGCACAGATCTCATCTTCATCCTTTGGAAGAACAACGCCAAGAGGTTCGATCTGGAAATTCGACGCATCCGTACTGTAAAGAACACGCGTAAACGTATCAAATTGCACCTCACCTGCGAGGCGTTCTTGTAAATCCCCTTGCAATTCGTTAAGCGTCTTCTCCGGCAAATTTCCCATGCGTAGGTTTAGGTTTCGTGGAATTGATCAATGTCTGCGGTTGTAAATCTGGATAGGAAGTTATTAATCGATCCCCTCGTAGGGATCCTGTCCAGATACTCCGATACTGTCAAGTAGAAGATAGGGACGGAACTCATTCTCCAAACGTTGGGGTAACTTCCCATTTATCACAACATGTTCGCGATCATATGAAATACTTGCAATTTCGCCGTGATCATGGAAAATGCTGATTAAGCGACCCTCCTTATATGGCAATTCTACGGTTACCTCCTGCGAGTCTTCAAACATTTCTTGTTCAATGACCGCCAACAATGTGTCCACACCATCCCCCGTAAGTGCTGAAATTGGAACGGCGCGCTCGAAGGAATCAATCTGGTCGAATATGTTTTTATGATCAGGCAGCTTATCAATTTTATTCAGAGCGGTAACCATTGGAATATCAGAAATTTGTAACTCCTCGAGCGTTGCCTGGACCGCCTCTGCTTGAGATGCAGCATTCGTGTGCGTAATATCGACGACATGAAGCAGCAAATCTGCTTCATGGATCTCCTCCAAGGTTGCCCTGAATGCAGCAATGAGCCCCGTAGGTAGCTTCTGAATGAAACCTACAGTGTCTGTGAAGAGTAATGGATGCCCTTTCGAAGAAGTCACACGACGGGTTGTAGGGTCAAGTGTTGCGAATAGCTCATCGGCCACATACACGCCAGCGTCTGACAAGAAATTCAAGAGCGTTGATTTACCTGCATTTGTGTAGCCGACCAGTGCCACAGTGGGGATCGCAGAATTTTTCCTACGTTCTCGATGGCGACTACGATGTGCGCGGACTTTTTCTAATTCACGCTTCAAGCTGGCGATCCGACGCCGGATCTCGCGACGGTCGACTTCAAGCTGGGTCTCACCTGGTCCGCGAAGCCCTACGCCGCCTACAGACCCCGATCGCCCTCCACCTCCACCCGCTTGCCTGGCAAGGTGTGTCCACGCCCGAGTTAATCTAGGCAATCGGTACTCATATTGCGCCAACTCTACTTGAAGAGCCCCCTCACGTGTTTGCGCATGCTGAGCGAAAATATCAAGAATCAACGCAGTGCGATCGACGACTTGAACAGATTCCCCAAATTCCTTCTCCAGCTCTCTCTGATGCCTGGGATTGAGCTCATCATCGAACAGCACGATATCTGCGACAAGATCCCCCGCCAGCGCTTTAATTTCCTTGATTTTTCCTGATCCCAGATACGTTTTCGGATTAGGATGTTCAAGAGTTTGTCGCGCCTGCCCCACAACGTCCAACCCAGCCGTCTCAGCAAGAAGCGCGAGTTCTTTAAGTGAATCATCAATCGAAAGTAAGCCAGGTTGATTTTTAATTGCAAGACCGACTAAGAAAGCTCGTTCTTGTGGAGGTGTCGTTGGAAGAGTGACCTTACTCATTCTCCGTGCCCTGTCGATGACCCAGCAAGCGCGCCGCCAAATCGTCGGGCGGTGACTCTCTGAAGGGAAACATCAGGTGGAAAGTGCTACCTGGGCAAAGCTCTTTATCGTACCCCTTTGAGTCGACCCATATTGCGCCGCCGTGCGCTTCGATAATTCCTTTTGCCAAGTGCAACCCAAGACCCGGACCAACCGCCACGCCGTCGTTCCTGCCATGTTCTGATCCCCGGCCTGATCCGAATTTCTCAAAAATCATCGCTTGCGCACTTAGGTCGATGCCAACACCTGTGTCAGCAATCGTAAGCTCGATAAAGCCCGGAAGCATTCTTCCATCCACTACGATCGAACCCCCTTCTGGCGTGTAGTTTACAGAATTGTCAAGCACGTTGACGATCGCCTGCAGTATTCTTTCGGGGTCAAGGAATACTGTTTTTTTCGCCGCCGGGAAGATGTTTATCTCCAGGGTCTGTGATCGCCCGGCAACTTTGGCTTCAATCTCTGTCTTTGCCTTCTCAAGCAGATCCTTTATCTGCACCGGTTGATAGTGCAACAACAGCATGTTCGTATCAACCATGGAGATATCAACCAATTCGTCAATAATGTAGCGCAACTTCTTTATACCTGACTCCACTCCAGATACTAGAGGACCGCTCTCCAAGTCCCCGCTCAGCAGGCCTTCTTTGAGCATTTCTGTATAGCCCTCAATAAGTGTTAGCGGAGTTCTCAATTCTTGGGCTGCGACCGTCACGAAATTCAACCGGGCTTCTTCGAGCAACTCAAACGCTTCTTGGACCTCATTCTGACTAGTTGTGAGCTTCTCGATAATCGCCGCGAATTCCCGATATGCTGCGTATTCAATTATTTGACAGAATTGGGTCTCAAGATTGTTTTGATAGAGGATCGCCTTCTTAGCATCTGAATTCTTTTGGATGAGGGCAAACGCTGCATTCCGAAGGGCATGCAGGGCGGAGACAATGCCTCGCTCTTGGTACCAACTCAACGCTTGCTCAACTGAGTCAAACACAATAGGGGAATCAAGCAGTCCGTCGATCCGTTTTTCCAAACCAGTCGATTCGCCGGTGAGCATAGCTTCCAGGAGTGCGTCCAGAAAGTGTTCCAATTCCTTAATTTCAAGAGTCGGGTGCTTGCTATTAATTGCCAGCATCCTTCCAGATTCTTCGACCCATTCCTGTCGGTGCTTAAGGAAAAAATCAACGGTATTCATCATTTGTAATTCATCATCCGAATTTATGCGCTCCAAACCTTCACACAACGTATTAAGTTTACTCGGATTCACAACTCTTGGTACGGTTACCGAATGCTTAGCGTTGGCTCTCTAACCAGTGCTCTAACGTTCGACCAACCTGTTCCAGGCTATCTGCCGACACCTTGTCGACAGTGTCGCTGATAGTATGCCAGTAAGGGTAGTCAAAATCAATGATATCAACGGCGGGAACACCTATCTGTAAAAATGGCAGATGATCATCGATTATTGAATATTTTGGAGTATTTACAAATGCTTGGTAACCTAACTTTTCAGCTACCTTCCAAATTTCTTGTACAAGGCTGGGATCAGAATTTTTCTCGATAAAAAGCTGGAGATCCCGATCCCCGATCATGTCGACAATCACCACCGCTTCCAAATCTGCGGTGAGGTTATCCACGAAGAAAGTTGATCCTACGATCCAATCCCATCCGTCAATATTTCCGCTGTCTTCGGCATCGAAAAACACCATCCAGACTGGCTGGCTTAACCGATTTCTATCTAATACATGGGCTAGTTCTATCAGAACCGCGACCCCCGATGCACCGTCATTTGCACCAGGCACCGGGGACTCTGGGCTGAGAGGGTCCCGATCTGCGTAAGGCCTGGTATCGTAATGCGCTCCAAGCAGGATTGGCTTGCTTCCACTTACACCGTTTGATTTAGCAATAATATTCATCAGCGGTGTTCCAAGATGGTTGAACTGCTGGATTTCTATCTCCCAACCATTTGCTTCCATTTGTTCGATGACCCATCCAGCTGTTTGACGGCTGGCATCGCTTCCAGGGATGCGGTAGCCAAACTCCATCTGAGATTCTACAAGCAGAAGTGCCCTCTGACCGTCAAATTGGATATCTTGACTGGACACAGCGCATGCAGATAGTGCGAACATCAGAATCACACACAAATTTCGCATAGCCTTTCTAATTATCAATGAACTAGGTAAAGTATGGTTGTTTAACTCCATGTGACTATGCGCATTGTTCTTGTGCATTTTCAATAAATTCGGCCAATACTGACGCTGAGCGTTCGGCATAGGCGCTAGCCCGCTCGCGTCGATTGCGTTTCCGCCCGTCCTCCAGCGGTGGCATTAATCCGAAGTTCGCTTTCATTGGTTGAAACAATTTCGCGTCTGCATGCGCTATGTAATGAACTAATGATCCGAGCATGGTCTCTCTCGGCAAAACTAAAAGTCCATCTCCTTTTATTCGGCGAGAGAGATTAATTCCTGCCAGTAACCCAGTTCCGATATTCCCTAAATATCCTTCTACACCCGTAAGCTGACCGGCGAAGAATAGATCACTCCGCTCTAAATGTTGCAAGTTCGACCTCAGCTGCATCGGAGCATTCAAGAACGTATTCCGGTGCATTTGACCATAACGTTGAAAACGCGCGTGTTCCAATCCAGGGATCATCCTGAAGACATTTTGCTGCTCCTCGTACTTCAAGTTGGTCTGGAAACCCACCATGTTGTAGAGGCTTCCCGCCAGGTTGTCTTGTCGGAGTTGAAGAACGGCGTGCGGCCGCCTCCCGCTTCTGGGATCCCTTAGTCCAACAGGACGCATAGGGCCAAATGCCAGACTTTCCCTGCCTCGCTCTGCGATAATTTCAACCGGCAAACATCCCTCAAAGTAATGATGTGCACCTGCGCGCACTCCCTCTTTTATCTCTTTTTCAAAGCTCCGGAGAGGGATCCTTTCCGCCTGTAGCAAGCTATCAACAAATGCTTCATATTCCTCTTTGTTTAGCGGACAGTTGATGTAGTCCCCCTCCTCACGATCTCCCCTCTCATAACGTGAAGCACGGAAAGCGATCGCCATATTGATGCTCTCCGCGTCGATAATTGGCGCGAGCGCATCGAAGAAATAGAGATGCTCCTGACCCGATAAACCGCCAATCGCCTGCGTCAATGAGTCTGAAGTCAAAGGACCAGAGGCAATGATCACAAACCCCTCGGGGATGCTCTTGGCTTCGCTGCGTATGACCTGGATCTGGGGATGTTTTTCAATTTGCTCAGTTACATCTTGCGCAAAATGTTCGCGATCAACTGCCAAAGCACCTCCCGCAGGAACTGCGTTTCGCTCAGCGCAAATTAGTAATATGGATCCTAACGCCCTCAACTCTGCCATGAGGACACCAGAGGCGCGATCAGGCAGCTTGGATCCGAGGGAATTGGAGCACACCAGCTCTGCAAGATATCCCGTTAGGTGCGCGCCGGTCGAGATTTCAGGCCGCATCTCAAAGAGATTAACCTTGATCCCACGCTTCGCCAGCTGCCAAGCAGCTTCACTGCCAGCCAACCCTCCCCCTACAACCACTGCATCTACATTCATCTTGCGATTTTATCACGCCAGCGTTGGCATAGTTCTTGCAACACAATTGCCAGCATAGCCCAGTCGATGTATACTCACCTGCGAGGCGCAAAATGTTTCGTCAGACCCAAGACCACTCTCTCAGACCGCTAACGACAGCTCACCTTGCTCAGACGATGAGCCTTCTTGTTTTGTCCAATCAGGAGCTGCACGATCGAGTTATCACAGAACTTTCATCAAATCCTGCGTTAGAGCTTCTTGATGAGCGTATCTGCCCGGGCTGCCATAAGCCCTTAAGCAGTGCTGGACCCTGCCCAGTATGCAGTCGTCAGGTTGAAGGCGAAGAACCCATTGTGTTTCTCTCACCTCGGGATTCCTACCGGCCCTCCAGAAAAAGAACATTTGACGATCAACCAATGGAGCAAGAACCAGCAGCCCCAGAGGAACTTTCCATTTATGTCATGCGCCAACTCGCCGCGAATCTCAAAAAGGAAGATCGGCACATCGCGGTTTACATCCTTGCCAGCCTGGACGAAGATGGTTTCCTAACCAGCCCCCCGCCCTACATCGCGCAGGCTACACGTTCCAGCCTGCCGCAAGTTATGAGAGTCATCGACTTGATATGTAAAACCGACCCCGTCGGTCTGGCAACCGAAGGCCCTCGACAAACACTCCTCGTTCAACTCGATCTACTAGAGGAGGGAGAAGAACTGCACTGCGAACTGGCGCGGCGGTTGCTGCGAGAATCTTTTGCGGAACTCGGTCGTAAAGAGTATGACAAGATCGCTCATAACTTCGAAGTTAGCCCTTCTGCAGTGAGAGAAGCAGCCGCCTTCATTCACGACAACCTGAACCCCTACCCCGCGCGGGCAAACTGGGGATCGGGACGGCAGCCGCAATCTGGCGACTCGAATGTCTACCACACACCAGACGTCATGATCGCGCGCAACCCCTCTAACGAAGATGGCCCGCTGATGGTTGAAATTTTCTCGTCAATTTCCGGCTGGCTTCGAGTGAATCCTCTTTTCCGGCAAGCCATGTCAGAGGCAAACGGTGAGCAGAGCGATGAGTGGACTGAGCATCTAGAAAAAGCGAACCTCTTCGTTAAATGCATTCAGCAGCGCAATAACACGATGCAACGCCTGATGGGCTTGCTTGTATCACAGCAAAGCGGTTTTATTTTAGAAGGCGCCCGCTACCTCATACCTATGACGCGCGCCCAAATTGCAGGAGAGATCGGCGTACACGAATCCACAATCTCAAGAGCAGTTGCGAATAAATCAGTCGCAATGCCAAACGGCAGGATAATTCCTCTCGCTAAATTCTTCGACCGCAGCCTCTCCGTACGTGATCGAATCAAAGAGATAATTGAGAACGAAAACAAGCCGCTTACAGACGATGAAATTGCCTCGCTTTTACATGAGGAAGGGATTAAGATAGCACGCAGGACTGTCGCGAAATACCGTGCGGTTGAAAGTATTCTTCCAGCTCGGTTGCGCGGTACAAAAAAACTATCGAAGGCAGCCTAAGGTGTAATCTTTGGCCAAAGATACTTCACCTACCAATCCGATCTCACGCTTATTTAAGTCTGATCCATACCGCGAGCTTTTCCTCTCCCTCGCCGATACTCTTGACAACTCCGTCCTGGTATTATCCGGGGCGGATTCGCGTCTACTCACATGCAACCACGAATTCCTGCTTCTCTCAGGTTACGCCCGGAAGGATCTCGATGACCTAAGTCCTTCCGCTCTTTTTCCCGGCGAAGAAGGCCACGTTATGCTCGAGAAGATCCTTGACACGAGGGAGAACCCGGATTGCACACTCCATGATGTTCCGCTGCAGACACGGACGGGGGAAGTCGTCCTCGTTGATATCGATGCACACTCGATCGCCCCACCCCGAACTGCTGTCCTTCTCCAAATCAAGCCTGCAAGTGCGCGTTCACAAAAAGAGCAACGCAAACTTGCTGAAGAGACACTCCTGCGCAGCTTGGAGAACATTACAAACCTGATCCTGACGGGAGGCACCTCCGCACTGCCGGCGGCACTCGAACTTTGCCTTGATCCGCTTTCTGCATCATACACAGCAATCTATAGGCTAGCGGCAAACGCGCCTGACTACTTCATCGAGGGTGTGCTGCCCCCCGAATTCCCAGAAACGATCCCCGCCGACGCAATCGGTAACCTACAGGTATTCTCCTCTTGGAACCTAGGGCAACGCCCAGAAGGCGAACTACAGCGTGCAGCGAGAACCGCAGAACTTACAAATCTGAAGACCGCACTGATTGGAGATGATTCCGCTTGGATCGGCATTTTCATCGTCGGCTGGAAAGAGGAGATCGCGCTGAGTCCCGACATAGATCCGCTGATCCGCATCATCGCTAACTTACTCCACACTGCGATCTACCTGAGCCAACTGCGAACATCCATCGTCGAGAGCGATACTTCGATGAACGCCCTTGAGGCAGAGATCACAAGCCAATATGAGGCTATCTCGGACACTCTGATAACAGTGAACTCTTCGCTCACCGTAATTAGAGCGAATTCGGCGATCAACCGCCTGTTAGGTTATCGCCCGCATGAAGTAAAAGACCTTGCTATCCAGGATGTCCTTGTCGGTCCCGAGGACGTGACGACCACGATCCTCGACGCCCAGGGACACAACCGTACTGCAGAACGGTCAAGACTCATACTTCACCATCGTGATGGCACTCGTCTGCTAGTCCATTTACGAGTTGAACCTATGGCTGGAGCTGCAAAGGATCAACTTCTCATTGTTCTAAGTGATCAATCCGAACAGCAGGCAATTGAAGATCAAACGGAAATCCTGGCGCAGAGAGCCTTGCTAGGAGAAGTCACGGCGATTTTCGCTCACGAAGTGAGAAATCCAATCAACAACATATCCACCGGTGTCCAGCTCGTCGCCTCGCGCCTCGGTGAAAATCACCCACAATTCGAGGCGCTAGGCCGCATTCGGGCGGAGTGTGTTCGCCTCGACCAACTCATGAGCGACGTACTCTTCTTCGCTCGCCCGCTTCAGCTGAAGATGGGCCCACTAGATCTCGCCAAGCTTCTTCAAAGAGTGATCACGAGATGGGCGCCGCGCTTTAATCAAACCGGCACTCGCTGCCATACTTCATTCGATCCTAATACGCCGCTCGCATCAGCAGATCCGAGGACACTTGAACGAGTCATCGTGAACCTTATCAGCAATGCTCTTGAAGCCATGACAGAAGGCGGTACACTCTCCATTAATATTGCGCCCATAGGTCCTGCCCAAAAGCGCATGATCGAGTTGAAGGTCGCGGATACCGGTCCAGGCATCCCTCCTGACATGATCCACCGGATATTTGACCCCTTTTTCACCACGAAAAAGGACGGGACAGGTCTAGGGCTTGCGATCAGCCGACGCATAATAACCGCCCATAAAGGTATTATCCAGGTCGAAAGCTTTCCTGATGCAGGTACGGTGTTTACAATCCACCTTCCATCTGCAGACCTCAGCTCCAAGGAGTGATGAATGACCGCAACAGTATTGGTCGTTGACGACGAAGAGACCGCCCGCAACTTTATCAGCGAAGCGTTGAGGGATGCTGGTTATGAAGCAATCGAAGCCGGGACTTTGGCGGAAGCAAATAAAGCGATCGATAAGGGCGTGGGTGATATCATCCTGCTCGACGTAATGCTCCCTGACGGTTCCGGTTTATCTTTGCTCGACCGCCTCGCCCTTGAAAACCCCCGCCCTCCGGTAATCTTGATCACCGCTTTTGGAGAGGTCGATATAGCGGTTGATGCGATGAAGAAAGGGGCTCTTGATTTCCTGCAAAAACCTCTTGATCTCGACCGCCTGCTTCAAGCTGTTGAGCGATCATCCGAGGTTGTCAGTCTGCGTCGGGAGCTTGATCTCCTGCGCCGGACTTCAATTGGGGAAACGGAGATGGTCATTGGTGATACCCAGGTCATGAAGCAGATCATGCACGAAGCCGAACGCGCAGCCCAAGCCTCCGTCTCTGTGCTGCTCACGGGTGAAACCGGGACCGGCAAAGAAGTCCTCGCTCGATCCATTCACAGCTTCGGACCGCGTGCAGATACGCCTTTCATCCCTATTAACTGTGCCGCGTTGCCGGATACGATGATCGAATCAGAGCTTTTTGGTCATGAAGCAGGAGCCTTCACCGGCGCGCAGAAAAAGAAGCCGGGATTGATCGAAATCGCTGACACCGGCATCCTCTTCCTCGACGAAATCTCCTCGACTAAGCAGGAAATGCAAGCCAAGCTGCTGCGAGTCCTGGATGAAAAAAAATTCAGACGAGTTGGCGGAGTAAAAGAAATTGCCGTCGACGTTCAAATCATCGCCGCTTCAAATCGGAACCTCCCTTCTATGATTGAGGAGGGAACTTTCAGGGAGGACCTTTACTACCGCCTAAAAGTGGTCGATCTTCACCTCCCGCCTCTTCGTGAACGAATCGTCGATCTGCCAGCGCTTACCGGTAACTTTATCCGCCAAATTAACCTCCGTGTTGGCGGCGTCGTTGAAGGAATCACACCGCGTGCGCTTGACGCATTGAAAGCTCACGCTTGGCCCGGAAACATCCGTGAACTCCGTCACGTGGTCGAGAGAGCAATCCTGTTTTGCGACGAGGAAAACATCGACCTCGCTCATTTACCGCCTGACATCCGAGATCTCGCTTCCTAATCTGCTTGGCACGCTACTTGCAACATTCGCCTTCAGACGCATTACCTGGAGGCGAAAATGATTCCCCTTACCTTTAGCGATGTTCAAATCCTCATAGCTGCATCCATCTTCATCCTGGGCTTCTTGTTGGTGCTCATCGGTGCCTTAGTTTTAGTCAGCCGAGGCTATTCCCGAGAAGTGCGAGCATTGGCAGCTCACACCGCCAGGCTTGGCCAGAAAGGCCTTGCCCAAGAGGTGACAGGGCTTGTCAACAGCGCCACTGAGCTCGTCGCTTCGCTCAACAGCCTGGTTCGTACTGCAAGCGGGATCGGTATTTTGCTGATCTCAGTTGGATTGGGCTTGATGTACGCAGGCTTTTGGATCATTCAGCAAATCAACTGGGCAATCTAACCGACTGGATGGGAAATATGCTCAATGACGCAGACATCTTACAGTATTTAAACCAGGTCCTGAACGAAGAAGACCTCTCCAGTGCAATCCGACGAATCCTGTATGTCCCAGAGGCGTGGAGCGAGATTCACAAAATCGAATTCCTCACTCTGGCTCTGGAGAAGATCGATCGCGCCGGTTGGTCCCCCGCCACCCTCGCATCTCTAGCCCTCGGACAATCTTCGTTATCTAATGAGTTGGACTCTCTCTCCTCCGAACAGGAGAGTCGCATCGCATACTTATTGGAGATGAAAGTTGATAAGGAGAGCAATAATCTTGTTGATGTTGCCTTGCTCTCTGTCACGCTGCTGAGAATTGAGGCCGATGAAGGATTACGTGGGTTAACCGAAACGATACTAAAAAGCACGGATTTCTGGGCCTCAGCGCTTTCTTGCGCGTGGCCATATCTCGAATTTGGGCAAGAAATAATCAAGGCACTGATCCGAGAAGGAAGTCAAGATGCGATAGGGCTTGCAATACAAATACTGCACTCGAACATGGATGTCTGCCGTGCTGTTGAAATTCTGTCAGCCCTTGACCATGAGTTAACTCGGCGGGTATTGATCAGTTTGAACTACAGGCACGAGGATGAATTGTTTTTGGCTCTTTCTGAATCGAGTCGTGATGAAATCAACCCTAATCTATCAGATGGCCAACAAGATCCAGGAGACCTTTCAGAACAGGCAGTCATTCTTGCAGCGGCAGGAAATGCCACTGATGCGCAAAAATTCGTCTCTGAAGCCTGGGATCGAACCACATTAATCTCAGCGCAGGTCGCCGATCGCTTGGCTGATATCGCCAGGATGGATGATGACCCGGTTCTTGAAGTGGAAGCGCGCAAGCAAGCGTTCCAATTGAAGCTCACGCCAAGGCGGCGTGCTGAACTGGCAAAAGCGTACGTTCAAATCGATCGCCCTCAAGACGCTCTCGATCTACTCCAAAAACCCGAGTCAGTCGAGGAATTAATCGCCGCAGGTCAAGCATTTGAGCTTTCAAATGAGTCTGCGATGGCTGCGGACTACTTCATCCAAGCCTACCAACACTCATTAGGTGCACCTGCACTGGATCCCTCATGGATGACCCTGCTCTCCAGCGGCCTTGATGCTTCAGGCAAGTACCGCCAAGCTGTCCAGGTCCTGGAGACCCTATCTGTGCAAAAACCAGTCGATGCAGAGCTGCGACATAATCTAGCCACTTTGCTTGAAAAAGCTGGCGATCCTGATGCGGCAGCCGAGCAAGCGGCATTCGCGCTTTCACTATTGCCGAAATCACTCCAGTTGCGCGAAATTCTAGCCCGCAACTTGCAGAAATCCGGTCGCTCAGAACAAGCTATTCCACATTGGCAAACAATCACTTTGCACGATAAACAAGCGCTTGCGAAGTTGAGCGCCTGTGCGCTGGATGCTGGAAATAACATCTTGGCAAAGGAAAGCGCAGAGGAGCTTCGCTTAGAAACTCCCGATTCAGTGGAAGCACAAGTCCTATTGGGAAAAGCTCTGTCTGCCTTAGGAGAACACCAGGAAGCTGAAGCTCACTTAAAGAAGGTGACACAGCTGACCCCTGGGGATGCCGAAGCCTGGATCGCTCTTTCGGAATGTCAGCTGTCTACCGGCGACGAAGATGCTGCCGACGATACATTGAACACCGCTCTCCAAACCCTACCAGCGAATGGAGCCGTTCACGTCGCCAAAACGCACTCGCTCCGCAACAAATCCATGCCAGCCGAAGCACTCGAGCATATCCGGAAAGCTGTAGATCTTGATCCCGAGCGCGCGGATTGGCTTATAGAATATGGGGATCTGCTCAGGGAGCTTGGTCGTGCAGAAGAATCAACCCCGATCTTGAAATCTGCTCTAGAAAAACAGCCTGAAAACTGGAAAGCTCGCGAAGCGTTAGCTCTCACCTACGAGAGCCAGGGCGAAATAGCTTCAGCTGCAGCTCTAGTTGAAAGTCTCCCCAGGAATCTTACCCCTGAATCGCTTTGGAACGCAGGACGCATTCTCGTCCAGGCACCTTCCGAGTCAGAAGGAATCGCGCATGTAGTCGGTGTGAAGACCCTTGAAAAGGCTCGTGAGGCCGGATTTGATGACACTGCCATAGATTACTGGATCGCCCATGGTCTTCGTCGCCAAGATCTCAACGAGGAAGCCATCAATCATTACCAGACCTTCCTAGACAATTCAGACGAGAACCCTAACGATGCACATCTACAAGGCGTGCTTGGTCTGGCAGATGCTGCAATCGCAATGGACGACGCTACTTTGGCAATTGCAACGATGGAGAAGCACCGCGGCCAATACCCGACTTCACTCGAAATGCTCATGCTTCTCGCGAGAGCGCACATGTCTAATGATGACTTCAGTGTTGCTAAGAACCTCGCTCGACAGGCTTTCGAGCGGAACCCTATCGAGACTGAAGCACTCTCCATATTAAGCGTAGCTGCGGAAGCGGATGGCTCGCTGGATGAAGCCATCACTGCACGCAAACAACTCGCTAATCTTCAGCCAGAGCAGCCAGATCCCTGGCTAGAACTCGCCCGCCTGACATGGCTCTCAGGGGACGAGGACGCAAGTCGCAACCACCTGGCTCGCGGTCTTTCCATGGGACGGAGAGATAAGCAAATCCTGCAAAAAGCCGCCGCACTTTGCGGTGAATTTACATTCCCCGCTCTGCAATTACGATTGCTCCAGCACGCCTCATCACTTGATATACATGACCCTGAGATTCATAAGGAATTGGCGCTCGCCGCCGAAAGTATCGGTGATTTTGAACGGGCACAGCAGGCGTGGATGCATATTGCAGATCTTCTTCCAAAAGACACCTACCCTCTTGATCGTGCCGCGGACGCACTCTGGAAACTTGATAAGAGAACCGCCGCAATTGGATTGTGGGAACAAGCTGCACAGATCGACCCAGAGAACGCTCTACACTTTACCGCGCTCGGACAAGCCTATTTGCAGATGGGTGAGATACAGCGCAGTCTCAACTGCTATGGTCACGCCTTAGCACTTCAACCGGACGATCCAGCTTTCCTCATCGAAGCCGGTTCAGCAATGACGTACTCAGGCTCACCCGAGGAGGGCTTGGGCGCTCTGCAGAAAGCAGTGTCCCTCGTGCCAAATGATCCCGTCCCACTGATCGCTCTTGCGGAAACGCTTCATTTGCTTGGCCGCCATACCGATGCCCGCGCGGCTTTAGATCGAGCAGCAATACTTGCTCCCCTATCCATTAAGGGTTTCGCCTTACAGGCCATCACTTCTTTAGAGACAGGAGAGCTTGAGAACGCAAAGGAAGCATTCAACTCAGTTTCCAATTCAGAAGCCAAGGATTTTAACGATGTTCTGTGGTCTGCACGCAGTGCCGTGGCACACGCTGACTGGGATGTCGCTGTTCACCGCATCGAAGAATGGATAGGCGCCGGTAATGAGACTCCGGAAACGGAACTTGAATATCTCCGCGTCCAGCTTCGCCTGCAAGACTTGCTTTGGGTGTACCGCACAGCCTGCGAGGCAGAGGCACATGCCCCTTCACAAGTAGATTTGTTAGGAGAGAGAAAGAATTATCTCCAACAGATGATCGATCAATTTAGGTCAGCCGGTTCCAACGGATCGATCGGCGAATTGCTCCAGAACTGGTTCGAACTCACCACAGGTGAGAAGACTGCTGACGAATGGATGGCATCTCAAAACATACCTCAGCGCATCCTTCATGAATTCACCCAGGCGTT
>DAOUDJ010000131.1:0-7532 GCA_034430795.1 Anaerolineales bacterium
TACGCCTCAACAATTGTCCTAGCCGCGTCTGCGGATTCTGGCAGCGAGGATGAGAAGACCGCGACACGCTCCATCGCTGTCTGTGACCTGCTGGTAATCATTCCCAGGCGCTTCAGCCACCCCGCCCAGCTCGCATAGATCCTTCCGGTCAACGTATCCCAGGAATAATCCATCGGGATGAGCGCTTCCGGTGGTGTCATTCCCAGGCGAGTTATCCCGCGCGAAAGAGAGGCGCGCGCAACAACCCACGCGGTCGGGTTAAGACGCAGCCAAATCAACGCGGCTATGAAAACACCGCCCACAACCAGTGTGATTCTGCGCAAGAGCGACCAGCCGCTCAGTCCAGCCGCAGCACCACCGACATCCGTATCCGGATCAAGCAGGTCTTCTAACCTGTCTTCTCGATCGATGGGATCCTCATGATCCAGGTTAGATAGCGGTCCACCGTCAGCATCATCATCGAGTGCTTCCGGGCGGGTGAGGATGGGTTGAGAAACGGTGGGTTCAAACTCCACCCAGCCGATCCCGGGGAAGAAGACTTCTGGCCAGGAATGAGAGTCTTCGCTGTACACATGGTAAACAGACGGGTCACGGTCAAATGTTCCGCGCGCATAACCGGCCACTAAACGGGATGGGATCCCCAAAGAACGCAACATGATAACTTCGGCGCTAGCGTAGAAATTGCAAAACCCTATTTGGTAATCAAAAAGAAACCAATCGATCACTTCTACATCTTCAGGAGGCGGTTCCGTTTCGCGATTGTATTCAATGTTGGATCGCAGCCAGCGAGTAATCGCGACCGTTTTATCATAGGGGGTTTCCAGATCCTGCGTGATTGACCGTGCCAGCTCAGTCGTCCTGTCGGTGATCGTATCGGGTAATTGGAGATAACGGTCAACGACCCATTGCGGGTATAGCTCTCCGGCGAGGCGCAATTGGTCCGCGGAAGGCGTGGCAACAGACCCTCTCGCAAGGTAAGACTCTCCCTCACGGATGAAGCGTTTCGATGTCGCCGTCAGGAGGTCGAATACCCCTTCTTCAATAGGGGTTGCGGTCCAACTTGACGTGCGCTCCACCCAGATCGGTTGACTCGGCATAAATAGCAGTTGAATGTCCCCGCCCTTCAAGGCGAAACTGACCTCGACAATGTCCCTGCCGGCAAGATCCCCAAGTGACAGATCTCCTTCGTTGGGATCAAAGGGAATGGAGACGCCTTCCGGCACAGTCCATTTCCGGTCCTGATATTCCTCATAGACCCTCGTGCGCCAATAGAAGCGCCCGCCGCGGGAGGGGAACTCGATCGGATCTACATCCATTACAAGGCGGTTCACCGGCTGCGTCCCTGCCTTTAGCTCCAGCACCTCATCATAGTCGCCTATATACACTGCAGTAGGGCCACGGACCGTACCGAAGGCATCACCGACTCGATCTCTAGCCTCCAGGAATGGATTGGAGATTGTCTTCCATGCCTCCGCGAGGGTTTCGCTTCGAGCGAAAGCCGGCGCGCCCCATGCGAGTCCGACAATGAGAACGGTGGCTACTAATCCAGCGATACTGACCCGATAGGCTGTATCGATAGGCACGCGCGCACGCACCGACTCCCAGACTTTCTGCCGGTTGGAAAGATCCACGCGTATCGCCAGCAACAGCAAGAGCAGGATATAGATAGCCAGGAAGAGGCCGATTCTGACCTCGCCCAGGTAAAAATAGGAAATAATGAAAATCGTAATCCCGCCGGGGAGAATGGCGCCCCAAATCCCACCCTTTCGCATCACGGACCAGGCGCTATAAGTGCTGAGGAACCAAAAGAGCAGCGCCATGATGAGCACGAACATCAGCGGATCTTGATTGGATTCGCCGGCGATGAGCACGGATGTGAAGACTGAAAAACGGCCGAGGATGGTGAGGATCTTCCGGCGCAATATCAACGCCGGGTCGAGTGTAGTTCCAAGCTGCCAACCTACAATAAAGAGACCGTAGGCTGTTGCGAAGAGTCCAGCCACTTTAGAGGGGAACCTGCTTCTCGCCAGAGCCGTACCGGCCCATACCCCGAGAAGTGCGATCAATGCTGTGACCGAGAGATGCTCATCCCATTCGGTCGCCGCTAAGGTCCACGCTCCTACCAATGCGATTACATTGAGAAGCAAGAAAGAAGCCCAATCGAAGGGTGGGGGTTTCTGCGGGGATTTCATGATGTGCATGCAGCCATGTGGAAGACCCATGACGAAGAATCAGCTGGCTAATTGTACCGAATCTCGCGCTATTATCCGCATAATCGGGATAACGCGTCAATTCTGATGGTAATACCTTTATACAAAGCGCGGGGTTCACGTCTGGTCAAGCACAAGGATGTGATGGCTTGCTGGCGGCCGGCAACCTTGGTATCATCGCCACGCTATGGACCGTACCGACCCTTTGGATCCCTCCCGCCGCCGTGTTTACCTCATCCTGGCAAGCGTGATCCTGATAACGCTGCCGTGTTACTGCGCGGGGTGGATCGCAATCCGCCGGGCACCGGGAAGAATTTTAGGGACATCCACACCGACGTCGATTCCAGCATCAGCGACAGCAATTCCGGCAGTGACCCTCGCCGTCGCACCCAGCTCGACCCCTACGGTTACTTTGACACCAACCGTCACCCCCACCGCGTTCATCCCACCTTCACGAACACCCACCTCTTCCCCGTCGCCAACTCCAACGGCCACGCCAACGGAGACTCCTACGTCAACTGAAACGCCGACGGATACGCTTATCCCGACAGAGACCTCGTCTCCCTCTCCCACAGATGCACCCACCGCCACACCAGGGGCATAACACTCCAAGCAGTTCATTTATTTGGTAACTACTTAGGTTCCTCACCGCGTTGTCATTCTTGAGAAGCGCAGCAACGAAGAATCTCGCCCAATCATGGTGACCTAATAAGCGCAACCGAGATCCTTCGCTCCCTGCGGGTGCTCAGGATGACATACCTGAGCATTTATTTGTTCATAGAAAAAAAGCCGCCGTTTAGATCTCGGCGGCGAGAGTCGGTGATGGTGTTACTGGAGTTAAATAACGGTCGATAGATCTGGTGGCGGTGTTTGGCCGAGAACATTCCCAAGAACTCGCTCGCTCTACAAACTCACTACCCTCGACCTGTCGGATGCTTTCGTATGCCAAACTGGAGATTGATCATTGCCCGGAATGCATCGCCACAAAGAGGGCCGTTATCGATCATGCCGATGTCAAAATGCTCCATCTCCGCATTGATTTCACCCTTATTCCATCACGCCTAGACACACAACATCCTATCTTAAGTTGCGTAATTGAATGGCTAAATAAATGGGATTCCATCGACAGCAAAGCAAAAAAGCAAAGAACTGATATCATCCTTACCAAGTAAACAATCTTGTGATTTTATCAAAAAGGTCGGGGTTGAGATTCTCAAAACGGGCTTGATACCCTGTTATACCCAATAACACTCCTATGGTGCTCGAGTAGAACATCGTTAATAAAACAAGAAGAACCCACAATCTGCGGCGACCGACCCTATCTGAAAGTAATTGATAGGACTGCCAGAACCCTATCGAAGCCAAGAGAGAGAATAAGGGGGCCACATCGGTAAGATGTCGCATCGTCGTTGAAACAAATAAGAGGAGCGGAATGAGTATAAGGAGTGTTGAACCGATAAGGGTCAATAGAAGCCAATGAAAATAATCGTTGCTTCTGTCGTCTCCAACTTTCACCACATTCGCCCTCATCAGACGCCATTTATTCGTTATGTATTTAATAGATGACCAAATAGGCAGCGCTCCAAGGAAGACAAACGGAGTGGATACCGCCAACCCTGTGATCTGCTCAGTGTAATACCTTTCAGGTATGAGTTGAGAGATCGGCCATAAATAGTGTCCACCCCACATGGGTTTTACATAGGGAAAAGTAGGTATTGTCCTATAAGGATTGAAGAAGTAATCGAAGAAACTGGGAGGAATATTTGCTATTGAAAGAACGGCACTATAATTATCGTGCTTGTTCCAACGCCCAAGCTGAAATTGATGCCCAAACTCAATAATAGAGCCAAAGCGGTCAAAATTGTACCAAGCATAGAGAGTCGCTCCAAAAATTAATGGGATAGCGAATGTCGCCATTCCCTTGAGCGTATCCTGTATTCCCTTTCTTTTTTGCACGATTCCAAATGTAAACATTACTGACAGGAAAAGAACGGCGAACAAAAGGTTGGTCCTCGATCCAACAGCAAGTGCCCAACAAGCACCGACAAGAAATTTCCTCCATGTTGTCGAGTTCCCAATAATCTCTAAATAACTCAGAAGAATACCCATTAGCAGAAAGAATTGACCGCTTGATATTGCCGCTTCATACACAGCAGGTCGGTTAAGCATCCATATCATGGGGTTTGCCAACCCTGCGACAGCAATGCCTGGTAACAACAACCACACTGGCAGATCCTGAAAGCTTCGCCTCCATATGACAACAAGAAGAACGCTACTGACGATCAAGATCACTGTAATAAAACTGAAGACAAGAACGTTGTCGCTGATTTCAGCGTGATTAAACATCTTAATTAATGCTGTAATCATCCCTGGGGCAGGGCCCCAATACAGGTAATACTTCCCATCATAAAGGGAGACATCCCAAGGGATCCTTATGTGGTCCCTGTTTTCGTATTCATAAGGGTCAGATAGTGCAAGGATTTCGGTAACAGGTTTTAGCGGAAGATGAGTTTGGCCCTGAAGAAACGCCTGTCCGAGCAAATCATAATATTTCGTATGACTCGGCCAGTGATTCCAATAGCCGACGCTGATGATCCATACGTAGAGTAATATCATGAAGGACACTAAAATCGTGGTCATGGTAATCGCGACTCTTGATCGAGTTCCAAAAAAGAAACGGAAAATGCGGGTTTCGCGAATCATTCGTACCCACTTCGAGATTACTCCCATCACCTGCTTTTTAATAAACTTGACCGGAGGGGTTATCGCGATCCGACCTAAGATCCCATAGCACCAGCTCCAGATAGCGTGAATCAAGCTCTGGATAATTCTTCTTACGGATTGATAGTAATTGGTTTCAACAACAACCGACCACCCTCGATGAATGAGGGTTTGTAACTCTCCTTTAATAGGTCCCCATAAACTGGTAATGAAGATCAAACAACCGACCAGAAAGGGTAATTTCCGAGAAGGTCCCCATTTAGCGTTCGAATCAATCCCCAAAACCTCCGCAAACACGGCTACGAGGATAAGAGCAGCGCCAAACAAAGAGATCACGATTCTAAACACTCGGTGGATACGTATTTGCGTCATTCTCCCAGGATTCCCCTTCTTAAGTGCTCCACAAATTCAATCGATAATTGTCTAACTTGTTATGGGTAAATCTTCATAACCATTAAATTAGACACTTCATAATCTTTTTATGGCGTATCTTTTCCAGCCCTGATTCCGGTATTACGATAAAATAATGGTTTCTCTATTTCTTGTGCTGAGATGGTTCACTATCGATTTCTTATGTGGGTTGTTTTGCGACACTCGAACACCAATAGAGTCGGATGACTCGGACATCAAATCTACAGCTGTTTGACCCTTATTAAGCGTAACAATAAGGATTGTCCCATTCTGATTCAGGAACTTATGCTGTTCCTCAAAACCCAAATCTTTCAGCACTTGCAGATAGTCCTGCAATACGTTATCGTCTTCAGTTTTGCTAGTGATGTAATAACCTCCCTCGTGATGGCCAGAGTAAATACTCATTAATTCGCACTTCTCTGATGCAGAGACTAAAACAGCGAGGGTTTCTGGCCATAGCAGGGCATTTGCTGTCGCGACTTCATCTTCAAACCCCGAGGCATAGATATCGTATGTAGCCCCATTAACGCCAAACTCAAGCCGCATGCGATATTCACCCTTGGTGATATCGACGGGGTCAAATTCGCCGCGTTCGATCTTTTCATCTGATCTATCGGGAAAACCTTCTTCTACATAAACGATGAACTCGAGACGAAATCCTTCTTCTTCCAACTGGCTAAGATACTCCTCTACCTGCTGCTCCGTTATGTTTTGATAGAGGAGCCTGGTATGAGGCCCAGGAGCTTCCATTAACGTATAGATATCGCCATTTAAAACCGGAATGTCTTCGGGAATATTGTCGGGCCATATAGTGCAATCACCGGAATGAAAACCTCCAAAGTCTACGCCGAACTCCTCTGTTGGGAAAATACCCTCCATTGTATCCTCTGTGGATCTCTCTTCTACAGATCCGGGATTGCTGCTACCCATGGCCAACACAATTAGCATCAGCGCTGAAACGCAGCTTGCCAATTTTCGAAGTTTCGCTGCCATATCTCCCTCAATTGAAGTGGGAACAATTCAGCCGCGATGAAATATCCCTATGTACAGCATTACCGAACCCCGTAATTCGGTAAAAGAGGGATGTCTATTTCTGAAATTTTTACTATTCTCACACCTCTCTGGCACAGAGAATGGGTACTCCATAGCATGTGCATTGATATTCCTCTTGACGCTTCTCTGATGTATCCAGCTTATAACTCGTGTCGATCCCTATGCACCGACTATCTATCCACCCAATGAATGTTTGTCGCAGACATGCAAGTGTGTTTTTTGTGAAATAAAAAGAGTATCAACACAATTGCTAAGACAAGAAGCAGTTCAAAGTGTGGAGTTATCACCACTTCAACCTAATCTGTCTCTTCAATTACATCTAGCTCCCGCCAACACTCCGAGCAGATCCTGTCATCGGGTTAGACATCAGCCCCGCACTCTGCGCACACATCGCCTGGGTCGGTGAGATCTCTAAATCCCCACTTTGCCTCTACCTCTTTCCTGCGTCGCAACCCGTCAACGACTTGCGAGGGCCACATTCTTCGTCTCGTTGCATTGCTCGGTCGCTCGTCCGGCCAGGATCTCTGAACCCAGTCCTCAATGGTGCGTTCGTTGCCAAGTCTCTAGTGAACCTGTGTGAAAAGTCTTATCTACTGCGATAATACATTCACCTTAAGTTTCTGTCCATTCTGAGGTTAATATGCAACACACTGAAGGTATTGATCGAGACCGACTCACCATGTTCCCCGAAGTTCTCGATGAATATATCCATCCAGATAACCCGGTCCGCTCCAACAGAAGGTCAGGTGGCTATAGCCATATTGGCGTGAGGTATATTGTGATAAGCAAGCAATCGTGAAAGGACTAAACCGGTCGCGATAGCGGGGTGAAGAGCCGTTTGGTTGGAGGGGATATGCGCAACGAAAGCTCCAGGAGAAGTGGGGACGACGAGGTCCTTTGATGGCCAGCGTTATCGTCGGGATCGTCTGGGGTTTATAGCACCTGCCAGAGTTCTAAAACCCAACCTCAACACAATATGCGGTTGGGATCAGTTTCTTGGTCCCCATGATTTAAGTGGTAAAGGAAATTTGGACACGAAAAGCGACCAAAATAAGTTAGACTGAGAGCCATGAGAAGACGCTTTTCCGCCAAACAGAAAGCCCAAATCGTGCTCGAAATTCTCAAGGAAGAAAGAAC
>DAOUDJ010000132.1:0-4868 GCA_034430795.1 Anaerolineales bacterium
GAAAAGAACTTGATGCTCACCCGCTGGTCCAATAACGGCAGTCTGGAGCGCTCGATCCCCAAACTCTGATTTAAGCAGATTGTCCGATTCGCGAGTCCCCTTTCCCCATAAATGGGAGGCGTCGCGAATTTCAACTTCGGCATCCCTGATTGCCAGATATACGGGTTCGGATGCGGCGCCGAGTAGAACGAGGAAATCCCATCCTGCGAAGCGCAGTTCAGGGCCGATGTGACCCCCAACACTGGTTTTCATATACAGGTTCGTCGCCGGGCTCTTGGTGGTGATGGATGAGCGTCCAGAAGAAGGTGCATTTGTTCCCGAGAGCGTACCAGTGCTGATGATGAGGGGGTTCTCCGAGCTCAATGGATCGAGCCCCGGGGAGGTGTGCTCATAAAGGAGTTTGGCGGCAATCCCGCGACCACCCAGATACTTGAGAATCTCCTCTTGCGAGACCGATTCATGCCAGATTTTACGCCGAGTGAGGTCGACGAACAAGATTTTTTGAGCCAAAATGGGGCGGATCATGGCTGCACCTCCCAATCGAGGCTTACTTGTGCCGCCAGCTCTTCAGCCACGGCCCAGTTCCTATCGTCACCTGGTATGTTTGTGAAATCCTTTTTGATTGTGTTATATACGATGTCGGGTTCATTTTTGAATTTCAGCGCCCCATAGATGCAGCTCAGTACGCAGGCGGGTTCACCACCGCACAGATCACACATCAGTGCAATGTCACTTTTCTCGGGGATATGAATTGCGCCATATGGGCAAACTTCTACACACTCCCCACAAGCCGTGCAGAGATCGCCATCGATGCTCACGATCCCCAGCGCGTCATCTCTGGTTATGGCTTCCGTTGGACAGACGTCCATACATGGTGCAGCTTCACAATTGACGCAAACAATGGGGACATTCACGCCTTCCTCGTAGACTTGAAGTACCTGTATGAGCGAATGCGAGGGGGAATAATGGCCAAACTTAATAAAAGAACATGCCAGCTCGCAGGCTTTGCAAGCCGTGCAACTTGGAATATCGATCGTTAAACTTACGGGAGCTGGTTCCATACTGGCCTCCAATACGTACCTTTAACTCGTTTCACCGTGATATTCCTTTTCTTATAACGACCGGGGGTCGATTTCCCAAGAAAGGGTACGTCGGTGCGGGCTAATTTACCACATGTCTTCAAGCAGCGACTCGATCGGTCGGTAAATCTCATCGGTTTTTCCATAACGAGTGGGGCTGAAAGCCAATCGTCCTTGAGGCGAGGCTGCCGCTTCCCGCAATCGTGGATGACACGGGACCCCGATGAGCGCCAGCGGAGATCCTACTCCAAGTTCGATGCTCATCAACCCTCGGCCACTTCCTGGATCGAGCATGAGCAACAGGTCTGGAAACAGGGCTTTGGTTTCCCCGTCGATGCGGAGCATCATCGTTTCATTCTTAATTATTAATTCAATCTTACTCTTTGAGAGTTCGCCCTGGGCTTCAATAACAGCAGTTGTGAAATAAAAGCCTATGCTCTCCCCTTCGCGCAGCGCGCTAATCTCACCTACGAGAATCAAAGCGCCGTTCACCTTCTTCGCCACCACTTCTATGGGATCATCTCCGCGTGCCCGTGCGCTTAAAACTGCGCGGCCGAGATCGAGAGATGCGCTGATCGTATTTGGGATTACGGCTCGCTTGGCTTGAAGTCCTGTCATAGGGTAATGGTTGTTAGCACCAAGCCCGCCACCTTGCGTGACCACATACCGACCGAGCTGGTCGGGGTAGGTCGAATCTACTGCGTCGTGTACTACGACAACATTCCCGTTAAAGTCGATCAAGGGCATCGGTGTCAGGCTGATGCCATGTCCAATAAAGCTGGTCATCTGAGTTTCGGGAGCCGATCTGCCAAGTGCATCACCATCTAAGACTGGAATCCCCATCCTGGCTCCCAGAGAAAGAATCACTGGCGTGTTAAGTCCACCAAGCTCGAAAGGCACCACGTGGTCGATTTTTTTCCCGAGAATTCCCTCCATGATTCTGGTGACTTCAAGGAGTTCAAAACGATCCTCCCAATGGGCTATGACGTTGCTGGTCCCCATCTCCTCGAGGATCTTCACGGATCCCATGATGCCGCCACTGACGACTGTGCCGCCGTCGGAAATTTCGGACAGGTCTATGATCCCCAGGTCTCGTCCGACGGAGAAATCCTGCTCCAGAATGGACCGTCCCCACTCAGGTGAGCCACCGCCGCCCGTTCCGTAGATGGCAAGCCCCTCAAGAAGGGGTTCGATGTCTTCTGGTTTGAATTTGTATGTGGGCATAAATTCCTCTTCTACGTTATAGTTTGGTCTTTCAGAGTGAGCAAGTCCTCAGGTCCAGATATATCCAGGTAATCGTCAAAGAACGAATACATCGAATTCTACAATGCGCAAATTTGATATGCAAGTACGCGTATTCACACATATGCCACAAATTCAATTGGTTTATTTCAACAAGTTGGAATTGGATGGATTAGGGCGTGTGAGGGATAAGCACGTAGCTAGTCCATTGATTCGTACATACGAGTATTGACATAAAGTTTGTGACGACAGATTAGTCTAATAAAAAACAGATTCTTTGCTTGAGCCGGTTACGAAGGAAATTGGAGGCTGTGCTGGCTACTTAACTCATCCGTCCATTCCTTCGGTACGTATGCGAACCTGTTGACTTCATCCGAATGGGATACCATACTACCTGATCTTCTACTTCCTCGACATTGGGCAGAATATCCTTGATTCAACTACCAACTCTGATGGTTGGAATAGTATCCTAGATCGCATTAGTGGCATTACACTCTCTCTAGGACATTTTCTCCACAGTCAACGGTTTGTGGATTCGAACCCAGGACCCAGAGGTTATCAGTTCGAATCCTAAATGAGTACCCTACCCCTCCCCCGTTTTGCGAGGATCTGTAAAACCTTAAAGAATTCAACCCTATGGACCAATATCCCCGAGGTCCTCAGTCCGAATCCCGAAGCACACCCCTTGAACGCTGTCAATTAAGGAAGAAAGCGCCCTCTCGGGCGCTTCGTTCTCAGGTAGCGGGGCTCAGATTCGCCTGTCCAGAGCGAAGCGTGGGAAACTGAGGACCTTCAGGTTACACCGTACCGCGCCGGTTACAGTGCGGTGTGAGTTCTAACCCTAAAAAGGGGGCCTGGGACCGTCAGGCTAGGTTCCCAAGGGTGGCCTATCGATTTTCGACTACTCGGAACCCAGCGAAGCATTAGTTTCAACTATCCTACACGCAGAGAGTCAATCTAGCAAGTGCAGTTAGAGTTTAGGACGGGAACACTACTAACCTCACCTTCATTATTCTTTGTTGGACTTGCGAGTTGAATCCAGAAACATTTACAACATTGCTTTCGCGACCTTTACCGCTCTGCTGGCATCCGTAGCATAGCCGTCTGCGCCGATCTCCTGGGCGTAGCTCTCAGTAACAGGTGCACCTCCGATGATTACTTTCACCCGACCGCGTAATCCTGCATTATGAAGAGCCTCGATAACAGATTTCATATTGGGCATGGTCGTTGTTAGTAGAGCAGACATTGCCAGGATGTCAGTCTCGCCGTCTCTTACAGCCTCGACAAATTGTTCTACTGAGACATCGGTTCCAAGATCGCGTATTTCAAAACCTGCACCTTCAAGCATCATTCCAACAAGATTCTTGCCAATGTCATGCAGATCACCTTTTACAGTTCCAATAATTACTCTACCTGCTACTACAAGATCGGATTGCTTTAAATGAGGTTTAAGAATGGAGAGAGCCTGCTGCATAGCACGTGCAGCAATAAGCATTTCCGGCACGTAGTACTCACCTCTCTCAAATCGATCTCCAACCTCAGCCAGGGAGGCGATCATACCTTGGCTGAGAATCTGAGAAGGAGAAAGCTTGTTGCTAAGAGCTTCTTCGATTTTTTCCTTTGCCAGTTCTGCCTTTCCTTCAAGGATAGCATTGAATAACTCATTAATTTCTTGGCTCATGGTTTCCCTCGACATATTAAGGATCATCATTTTCAGAAAACTAGATTTTGTTGATAGTATTCGAACCAACAACCGATTTAGGCTCAAAAGAGAGATGTTTCAAAACGCAATGCGATCACGCCGCAATATTCATTTGGATACGATAGCAATTTGACAAGATGAAGAGTCTAAATCTCCAGCAGGCTATCTTAAACAGGATATCCCCCAAGCTCCAATACCTGTGCTGGCTACTTAACTCATCCGTCCGATCTTTCAGTACGTATGCGAACCTGTTGACTTCCTCCGAATGGGATACCAAAACACAGGGATATGATACTGCTTTCTCTGAGGTATCTCAATCCAAGGTAGCACTTTTCGAATTCACCAGTCCAGAGCGAATCGTGAGAAACCCAGGATCCAGATGTTCTTTGTTGGAATCCAGTAATCGAGGGTCCGGATAGTAAGGCTGAATTAGTGTGAGCTACCATTGAATGCACCTATGTCCTCCCAGATGTCAGGGTTCACCCTATTCTTTTTTAGCCATGAAAATGAATTCAACTGATTTGGAAAAGCCTGACGGTCTCCGTTTCGTTCGGGGGGCTCAATTTGAGCGCTTCGGAAGCAGGCTGATAACCCCCAGGTTACGAGTTCGAACCCTGTACAAGGGGGCTTGGAAGAGAAAAGGCACCCGCGAGGGTGCCTCAAGGTAGCGGGGCTCAGATTCGAACTGAGGACCTTCAGGTTATGAGTTCGCTTCCCAAGATGGGGGGCTTGGACCGTCAGGCTGGTGTCCCAAGGGTGGCCTTGCGATTTTCGACTACTCGGAACCCAGCGAGCATTAGTTTGAATTATCCTACACGCGGAGGTTCAATCTAGCAAGTTCAACG
>DAOUDJ010000133.1:0-4772 GCA_034430795.1 Anaerolineales bacterium
CGGAAGCGAGCGCTTCCAATGGCTATGTGACTCAGCGCTTCATCGCTACGATCGTTGGCTGATTGAGCCGCCGGGATTTGGCGAGACGCGTATTGACGGTATGAAGGCCTATTGCAAAGTGGATTTTCTCCTTCCGGTGCAGCAGGAACTCTTTGTCATCGATTGGAAGACGGGCAAGCAGGATGAAGAAAAGCACGGCGCGCAGTTAATCGGCTATGCGGCTTGGGCATCCTTCCATTTCGAAACAGATCCACAGGCGATTCGACCGATCATTGCCTACCTCTCACCTGAATATTTAGAAAGAGAACTACGCCTTGAGCAGAAAGATGTCGGGAAATTTGCACTGAGGGTGAGGGTTGAGACAGATGAGATGTTCACCTATTGCCAGGACGTGGACAAGAACATCCCCAAAGAAAAATCGGTTTTTCCAAAAACCAACAATCGACGCATCTGTGAGTATTGCAACTTCCGAGAGCTCTGTAAAATCGAACCAATTTTCACTTAAATGCGTATTCAGGCACAAATCTTGGCGAATCAGCTGCTGCCCGTGTGTAAACGATCCATTGGAAATTCGAAGTGGCTGGTCGAAATTGGCATCGCCATGAAGAATATTGCATTGAAAAAGCTGAAAATATGCGCCTAGCTTCGCAGAGCTCTGAGTTATTTACTCTTGGCAATAAATTTCTGGTGTGAGAAACTTGACAATCGCCTATCTAGACTGGGTGTTTAAGTTTATCAAAGCATAGTATCGACGATACAGGAGGAGTTATTCCAATATGGAAAATCCGGTTATTGAAGTGAGAGATTTTCGCAAAACCTATGGCGATTTCATCGCCGTAGATGGCATCAGTTTTGAGGTAAATCAAGGCGAGATTTTCGGTCTTCTCGGTCCCAATGGCGCTGGAAAAACAAGCACACTGGAGAGCCTGGAAGGTTTACGCTCACCGAATAGCGGTTCATTACGGGTGGCTGGAGTTGACCCAACCCGCGAACCGCGAAAATTACGAAATGTGATCGGTGTGCAGCTGCAAACCTCAGGTTTGCCGGAGAGCATCACCGTCAATGAGGCGATGAGTTTTTTTTGCGCTTATCATGGAGTAGATGCTCGTTATGATCTTTTGGATCGCCTGGGCTTGGCGGAGAAGAGGGACGCACAGTATCACCAGCTCTCAACCGGCCAACAACGGCGGCTTTCACTTGCCCTGGCACTTGCGCATGATCCTTCTGTGCTCTTCCTGGATGAGCCAACCGCCGGGCTTGATGTCGCCACTCGTGTCGAGCTGCACGACATCATGCGTGAGCAGCAAGAAGCGGGCACAACCATCATCCTCGCTACACACGATATGGCTGAGGCCGAAGAGATGGCGGATCGGATCGCCATCCTGCTGAGAGGTCAGATCGCAACCACCGGAACTCCCATCGAGATCACCGCAGAAGGGGCAGGGTTAACCAAAGTTTCGGTCCGTACGCAAAGCTCAAGCCTTTCCGCTCCAGGGGTCTCGTTCCCGGCTGTAAGCCAGCAAGGGTCCAAGGATGAATACAGCATCTACTTCAGCACGGACATCGGACCTACACTCGCAGCGATTATTTCTCACATCGAAACCCAAAAGGATACATTGATCGACTTGCGTGTTGAGCGCCCTTCGCTTGAAGATCGTTTTCTTGAAATCACAGTCCCTGGAGGTGACCGATGACCGCATTCATCAACCACTTCTCCTTCGAGTTCCGGGCGGGAATACGAGACAAGCAACTGCTCCTGGTGAATTACCTCTTACCTTTGGGCTTTTACTTTATGATTTCTTTTATTATGCCCGGGATCAACCCGGCATTCCTCGAGTCCCTCATCCCAGCCATGGTCACTTTCGCCATTCTATCGGCCACGTTTCTTGGCATGCCCGATCCACTCGTCAAAGCTCGGGAAGACGGCATCTATCGCTCCTACAAGATCAACGGCGTTCCCTCCACCTCGATCTTGACTATTCCAGCACTAACCACTATGTTGCACTTGGTCGTTGTGACCGTGATCATCACCGTCACCGCACCACTGCTCTTTGATGCCCCGGTGCCAGAAAATTGGCTCAACTATCTGATCACATTCGTTGTGATGGCTTTTGCTTCTGCTGGCCTGAGTGTGTTGATTGGCGTGCTCTCGTCCAGTACCCGCATGACGGTGATGTGGTCGCAGCTCGTTTATCTCCCTTCCATGTTGGTGGGGGGGCTGATGCTTCCTTCCAGCTTATTACCCGACATGGTTTTGAAAATCTCTCAGCTCCTACCTGCAACCCACGCGATGAACGCCTTCAATGCTTTGGCCATGGGTAAAGTTGCAGATTTTAATCCCTGGGGGTCGGTCGTGGCTTTGTTCATCTGTGGAATAATCTCATATGGGCTGGCGATTTATATGTTCTCCTGGGAGAGTCGCAACGAGGGCCGGCGTGGACACCCGCTTATGGCGCTACTTGTCTTGCTGCCTTTCGTGGTCGGGATATTTATATTCTGAGCGTTGGGTGATGCTGATTAGCCTGGATGAGGGGATGCTCCCTTCTCCGTTGTTTGGACATACTGAAGCAATTTCAATTAAGCAGCTATTCGTAAGAGTTTCGTTGGACGAGTCGTGAAGAGGCAGAGAGGAAGTTGCTAGAGGAAGTAATATGGAGCTCCCATCCGTAGCACAACTTATCCCCGTTCTTCAGACCGCCATTGGCCCCGTGATTCTGATTTCAGGCATCGGGCTGCTGCTGCTTACAATGACGAATCGTCTTGGTAGAGCGATTGACCGGGCGAGGATCCTGGTCGGAACCCTTCCGAGTACCACCGAGGCGAAAGGGGAGAAGACTGTGGCGCAACTTCGAATCCTATGGGCGCGGGCACGCATGATCCGGCTGGCAATTGCGCTGGCTTCAGTCAGCGCGTTGGCTGCAGCGATTCTTATCATTGCGCTTTTCTCCACGGCGTTGTGGCAGATTGGGTCCGCATGGATCATTGTGGTACTGTTCATGGTTTCCATGGTGAGCTTGATAGGATCGCTGGTTGTTTTTATCCGTGACATCAACCAGTCCCTGGCTGCGCTCAAGCTTGAGCTATCAGCCGAGGAAATTGTCGATTTTTAAGCACATACACAGGGAAGGCTCTTGGCTGTCCATGTGTCGGCAAGGGTTTTAAAGCCGGCAGTCTTTTTCGATGGAAAGGGCATCGGTTCTCAACTAGCGCGTTTATCCTTCGGGATTGTTTTCTTAGCATCAATAAATTGCCTATGTGTCAGTCGAAGGCTGTTAGCTATCGCCCGAATCTCTTCAATTTCCTCGTTTGACACGAATCCATCAGCGTTAGCAATTAAGAACAATATATTTAGGAATTTAGCCCGTTCCTCACGGTCTGTCGAGGTGAAAAACTCCCGCGACAGGCGATAATAATCCATATCAGGACCAATTTCCGATACCGCGACCTCGGTAACAAATGCAGCCTCTTCCGTGCTCATACCCCATTCAGTAATAAGTGAATTCGCGATGGTTTTATATTCGTCGTCTGTTACCTCTAGATCGACATGTGCAACTCGAGCCATCAACCCACCTACCAGACTCAATTTCCTTAAGCGATCCTCATCGATATCCAAACTCGTTTTATCAAGTTCAAGTCTCCGCTGGACCTCATAGTAGACCTTATTCTTAATGAAATCTTCGAAGTGCTCCTCGCGGTTTGGCGCAGCAGACAATACGGCTTCTCGACGTTGAATTGAATTTTTCACAATCCGCCCGAGTTGGCTGAAGACACCCACGTTCGCTGATTCGATTTGGGTTTTAATCTCATGGACGATGGCTTTCTCTTCTTCGGATTCAATGCCATCGGCCAGCACCAGGTCGTCGAGGCTCTGAAGAGCAAGCGATTTGTCGCTCGAAGATCTCAGCTCATTCTGGAGCTGCCCGACCAATCGTTCTCTTTCAGCGGCTCCAACTGGGGCTTCAATGTACATCTCCAACATTGCCCACTCCCGACCCGTTAATCCGGGGAGACGAAAGAGCAGATCTTTCAAGCAGTTCACTTCATCGTGTGCCACCTCACCGTCAGCCCAGGCTGCGGCGATGATTACTTTGCCAAGCGTTAAATAAAAGTTCGCATCAGACATGATTGCCTCCATCATGATTTGCCCTCGCTACATCATAGCGATTCAATTATATCCGACGGAGGAGGGACAGAGTGTTAATCTCCGCTGCCCAGGATAGTATGTGAACGCCCGCTGAGAAGTGACGCATCTTGAATCTCATTTCCACCCTGTTGGTAATCCAAGCAATAGAACCCTAGTTTTATGCACAGGTTGTAGTTATTTTTCGCCCTATACATACCATTAAACTTATGTTAGGATTTGGGTTCGAAGGTTGCATGTAAGTTCTGTCTGGAAGTCGTAAGATCAAGGCCTGAGCTGAATATGCTCGGGCCGGTTTGTTTGAACAAACCGACCACCGAGAACGAGACATAGCACCTAATTTGTAATTTGCCATAAGGAGGCAATATCTAATGTCGGAACGAGTTCTTGGAACGGTTAAGTGGTTCAATGGTAGCAAAGGCTACGGCTTTATTGAGCGCGAAGAAGGTGATGATGTATTTGTTCACTATTCTGCAATCCTTGGTGATGGCTTTCGCAATCTTGATGAAGGCCAGCGCGTAGAGTTCACAGTCGAACAAGGTCCCAAGGGACCCCAGGCTGCGAGCGTAACGATCGTATAAGCTCTCTGAGCTGATCACCGAAAGCCTCCGCACTGCGGGGGCTTTTTTTT
>DAOUDJ010000134.1:0-17077 GCA_034430795.1 Anaerolineales bacterium
TGTGTCATAACTACCTCCTGGATGAAGTTGAGGTAGTCAGTATGGGTGTTCGCCTTTCATCTGAATAGAGTTCGCTTTTCAAATGAAAACAGTTCGCTTTTGAATTTCAAATGACATTTCCCAAATTGCCTCTTGACAAAGTGGATTCTCATGCTAATGTGGTCACTAAGTATGGCTACTAACTACTTCACCCTGATTATTGTCCTCCTAATTTCGCTTATCGTCCTCATTTTGGGCGAAAAGCCATACCCGGTTGGAGTGGTGACGTAGCAGGAAGTTACTTTGGTGATTACGAACACCTCCCAGCCGGGAGGTGTTTTTCGTTTCTGGAGGAGTACATCAGCTCATGTTCGCCCCAAGTTTAGTGTTACTCTTAATTATTGTCCTCACCTTAATTATCCATATTTGGCTGTTGCTTATTTACCGGCAAACAGCATTGGTTGAGGGCATTCCGGTCCGATTTAGCAGAAGAGCAATTCTCTAAAACAGATCAGATCGGAGAAGCAAAAAAAGCTGCCTCAACCAAAAGGGGCAGCTTTTTCAATACTCGTGGATTTTATCAAATCATTTGAAGGAGAGAAGCAATCATGAAACCCAAGTCCCCAGATGAACACAAACCAATGATCGAATACTACCCCCTGTTCGGCAATCACGGCCCATGGGCGAACGGATGGCACCCTGCATGGGATTCGGCGAATGACGAATCGAAATCAGGGAGCGATGTCCAAATGAATACACCGGGAGATTCGTCGGCAACTAAATCGCCCCGGACCTCCAGCAAACCACCCGAAGAGCAGCGGGATTGAGACACACCGGTTTGACTGCAGGCACGTATGGAAAGACGAGTGACAACGCTATGACCCATCCAGACAGATTCACGCAGCAGAGTCAGACCACGTCGGCCATGGAGTTCAGAACTAAGCCGCAGGTCGAGACTCCGCTGATTGATGAGTTCATGCTCCACTATACAAGGTGATCGATGCGCTCAGATAGGATTAAGCGAGGGTACGAACGTGCCCCACACCGCGCCTTGCTGAAAGCGACCGGCCTGACGGACGAGGATATGTCGAAACCATTCGTCGCCGTCGTCAACTCCTATGTCGACATCGTACCCGGACATGTTCACCTGCAAGGTTTCGCAAAATGGGTGAAAGAAACGATCCGCGATTCCGGTATGGTCCCTTTCGAATTCAACACCATCGCCGTAGATGACGGGATTGCGATGGGACATGCCGGAATGAAATATTCCCTCCCCAGCCGAGAACTCATTGCCGATTGCATCGAAACGATGATCTCCGCGCATTCTTTTGACGGGATGATCTGCATCACGAATTGCGACAAAATCGTACCCGGCATGCTGATGGCGTCTCTGCGTCTCAACATTCCCACAATATTCATCAGCGGAGGGCCAATGCCCGCCGGTAAGACTCCAGACGGTCGCATCGTTGATCTAATCAGTGTATTCGAAGGGGTGGGCGCTTTTCAAGCAGGAACGATCGATGAAGCCGAATTGAAGGTCTTGGAAGATCATAGTTGCCCCTCCTGTGGGTCATGCAGCGGGTTGTTTACCGCAAACAGCATGAACTGCCTCTTAGAAGTACTTGGCCTCGCATTGCCCTTTAACGGGACAGCGCTTGCAGAAACACCAGAACGGCACAGCCTGGCCATCGAAGCCGCCCGCAAGTTGAAAAACCTGGTGGAAGCTGACATCACCCCACGAAGCATCGTCACCGTTGAGGCGATTGATGACGCCATCGCACTCGACATGGCGATGGGTGGGAGCACGAATACCGTCCTCCATACCCTGGCGATAGCGCACGAGGCAGAAATCCCTTATTCACTCGAACGGATCAATGAGATTGCCGAGAAAGTCCCCCATCTCTGCAAGATCAGCCCCGCTTCCCATTGGCACATGGAGGATCTCCACCGTGCAGGCGGCATACCCGCACTTCTCAACGAACTCGGGAAGGATGAGAACACACTGCATTTGGATCGTCCCACCGTGAGTGGATCTACCCTTGGCCACTCCATCCGTGATGCGCAAATCCTCGATAACGCAGTGATCCGGCCACGTCACGAACCCTATGACAAAACCGGTGGGTTGGCGATTCTTTTCGGCAACCTGGCACCGCAGGGGAGCGTCGTCAAAGTCGGAGCTGTAAGCCCCGCCATGCGGCAGCACTCCGGACCGGCGCGCGTCTATGAGGGCCACGATCAGGCAATGCAGGGGATCCTGAATGGTGAAGTCCAGGCGGGCGAAGTCGTCGTGATCCGCTACGAAGGCCCTGCTGGAGGACCCGGGATGCAGGAGATGCTGGGGCCCACGGGCGCTTTGATGGGAATGGGATTGGGCGAGAAGGTGGCTCTAATTACAGATGGGCGCTTCTCGGGCGGAACCCGTGGTGCCTGCATCGGACATATCAGTCCAGAAGCCGCTGCTCGTGGTCCGATCGCTGCTTTGCAGGCGGGAGATACTATCGATATCGACCTCGACCGCCGACGACTCGAGGTTCGACTCTCCCCCGAGGAGATCGAGGGACGATTGGCCGATCTGCCAGCCTTCGAGACTAAATCCCATAGTAAGTGGCTGCGTCGATATGCCCGGAGCGTGACCAGCGCATCGACCGGGGCGGTACTGCGGGAATGAAACAAGATTCTAGCGAATAAACATGTCTAAGGAGACGATTATGGAACGAACAGGAGCGCAAATCATCTGGGAAGTTCTCACCCGTGAAGGAACAGATATCGTCTTCGGTTACCCCGGCGGCGCGACCCTGCCGATGTATGACGCGATGCTGAATTACCCCGTGCGGCACGTGCTCGTTCGCCACGAACAGGGTGCAGCGCATATGGCGGATGGCTTCGCGCGGGCATCAGGAAAAGTCGGAGTCGCCATAGCCACCTCGGGTCCTGGCGCCACAAACCTCGTCACCGGCATCGCCACCGCTATGATGGACTCATCTCCAATCGTTTGTATTACAGGTCAGGTTAACACCAATGCGATAGGGAGCGATGCATTCCAAGAGACTGATGTGACCGGGGTCACGCTGCCCATTACCAAACACAATTACCTGGTCACCCACGTTGATGAGCTTGCCTCTGTGCTCCGCGAGGCATTCTATATCGCCCGTTCGGGTCGCCCAGGGCCGGTATTGGTCGATATCGCCAAGGATGCCCAAATCGGGACCACAGAGTTTGTATGGGACGAAGATGCCCAACTCCTCCCCGGCTACCAGCCCTCACAACCTGTCCCAACAGATAAACTCATGGAAGCTGTAACACTCATCCGCGCCGCTCAACGGCCGCTGATCCTTGCCGGTCACGGCGTATTAATGTCCGGTGCCATGCATGCCCTGATCGATTTTGTGGGCAAAACCGGAATCCCCGTTGCCCAGACCCTCTTAGGTTTGGGTGGGTTCCCTGCAAGTCACCCACTCAATATGGGCATGATGGGCATGCACGGTGAAGCCTGGGTCAACCAGGCCATCCAGAGCTCTGATCTGCTCCTTGCTTTCGGGATGCGGTTTGATGATCGCGTCACCGGGAATCTCGAGACATACGCTCAGGCTGCGAAGAAAATCCACATCGATATTGATCCCTCCGAAATCAATAAAGTCGTCTCCGTTGATGTGGGCATCGTCGGTGACTTGCGTGAAGTTCTCTCAGCCTTGAATAAACAAGTCCCAGAGAGAAACTGCTCCGATTGGGTGGCTCACATTGACGACCTTAGAGGCGATTCTGCAGTTCGTGACATTCAACACCTTCCGGATAACGGCCGTCTTTGCGCAGCACATGTTATCAACGATCTGTGGCACCTCACAAAGGGGAAGGCTACGATCGCGACAGACGTCGGTCAGCACCAGATGTGGCAAGCGCAGTATTACAAGCATGATTATCCCTATAAATTGATTACCTCCGGTGGTCTGGGAACGATGGGATTCGGGCTGCCCGCCGCCATAGGGGCATGGTTCTCGGATCCAGAGGCGGAGGTCTGGGCAATTGTCGGAGACGGCGGCTTCCAGATGACAGCCGCCGAACTCTCGACCTGCGCGCAGGAAGGTGTAAAAGTCAATGTCGCGGTGATGAATAACGGATACCTGGGCATGGTGAGGCAGTGGCAGGAGTTTTTCTATCAACGCCGCTATGCAGCGACCCCGCTCGCCAATCCAGATTTCGTAAAGCTTGCGGACGCACACGGGCTGAAAGGAAGGAAAGTCACCGAACGCAGCCACATCGCAGAAGCTTACCAATGGGCGCAGGATCAACCGGGCACTGTTGTGCTCGATTTCCGAGTAGAGAAGGAAGATAGTGTCTATCCTATGGTGCCGGCAGGAGCGGATCTAGACAATATGATCCGCCGCCCGGAAACCACAGTGGAGAGCAGGGGATAATTTCAGGAAGGAGTGGTTTAGATGAAAGACAATGGAAAGAATCCCGTTTTCAACGGACGACACACCTTTGTTGTCCACGTGGAGGACAAACCCGGGGTACTCAATAGGGTTGCCTCCCTGTTCCGGCGGCGGGGGTTCAACATCGAATCACTCACAGTCGGACACAGTGAGGAACCCGGCGTATCCCGCATGACGATTGTGATAATCGGAGACAATGCGATCGCAAAACGCGTCGTCGAGAACCTGTACAAACTCGTCAACGTCGTCCGGGTGGATGACGTGACAAACAACCCGTCCGTCTTGCGCGATCTGGCGCTCATCAAGGTGAAAGCCGACTCGACTGTTCGCTCAGAAGTACTGCAACTCTGCGATGTGTTCCGAGCCCGGGCAGTAGATGTGACCCCGGATGCAATTATCGTCGAGATTACTGGCATCGAAGACAAGATCGAAGGGCTGCTTGATGTCCTTCGCCCGTTTGGGATTATCGAGATTGCACGCACAGGGCGAATCGCGATGACGCGGGGATTCGATCCGGCACCAGCCCGTTCCCGAATTTCTCCCTGAGCGACCTGCTCTAGAAACCAGGGTGTACAAAAATGACCGATTTATCTTTCACACAAAAGGAGCCCGGGGATGGCCACGATTTATTACGATGGAGATTCTGATCTTGAAATTATCCGTTCCAAGAAGGTAACGGTGATCGGCTATGGATCCCAAGGACACGCGCACGCGTTAAACCTCCACGACAGTGGTTTAGATGTGACCGTCGGTTTACGCCCTGACAGCAAAAGCTGGCCAAGAGCGGAAGAGGCAGGGCTAAAGGTGACTGATGTGGCACAAGCCGCCGCATGGGGGGATATCATCGCACTCCTCGCCCCGGATACCGCTCAACCCGCTATCTACCGGGAACACATCGAACCCCATCTACACAAAGGCAAAACTCTTCTGTTCAGCCACGGTTTCAACATCCGCTACCAAACGATCGTTCCCCCGGAAGATGTGGATGTAAGCATGGTCGCACCTAAAGCCCCCGGGCACAGGGTTCGTGAGCTCTTCCAGGAGGGCGAGGGCACGCCGGCGCTTCTGGCAGTGCACCAGGATGCGAGTGGGAAGGCTTTGGAGGTCGCATTATCCTACGCCAAAGCCCTTGGCGCGACCAAAGCGGGCGTGATCCAAACCACATTCGCTGAAGAGACGGAGACGGACCTATTCGGGGAACAAGCGGTGCTCTGCGGCGGGGTGAGCGCCCTTGTGAGCGCTGCCTTTGAGACTCTCGTTAAAGCTGGCTACCAGCCCGAAATCGCCTACTTCGAATGTATGCATGAACTGAAATTGATCGTCGACTTGATGTATCAGGGAGGCTTGAACTACATGCGGTACTCTGTCAGCGATACGGCTGAACACGGAGACTACACCGGCGGGCCACGCATCATTACGGAAGACACGCTAGGCGAAATGAAGCAGATGCTGACCGAAATCCAGGACGGCTCCTACGCCCAGAATTGGATCGAGGAAAACGAACGCGGCCGCCCCTGGTTTAATGAAGAACGCCGCAGGCATCAGGAACACCCGATTGAAAAGACAGGTGCAGCACTGAGAGAGATGATGCCATTTCTCCATCCCGTCACGATCAAACCCGGGGAGTAAGGTCCCCTGAACAATCCTGGAGCAGGCAATGGCATCTGACTACGTTAGGATCTTCGATACCACCCTACGAGATGGCGAGCAATCCCCCGGCGCGACGATGACCTCCGCCGAAAAACTCGAGGTTGCGCGTGCACTTGCCCGGTTGGGTGTCGATGTGATTGAGGCAGGGTTCCCTGCCGCCTCCCCTGATGATTACACCGCCGTTCTCCGGATCGCGGAGGAAGTGGGCAACCTGCCCTCTGCGGTGTCTAAATCAGACCGCGACCCCCCGGTTATTTGTGGATTGGCTCGCACAACAGCGGATGATATCGAGAAAGCCTGGGATGCCATCCGTGTCGCAGCCAAACCAAGACTGCACACTTTCCTGGCGACATCCGAGATCCACATGAAACACAAACTCCGCATGACACCTGAGGAAGTTGTCGAACGCGTGCGAGAAATGGTCGGACTTGCTCGATCCTTATGCGAGGATGTTGAATTCAGCCCGGAGGACGCCTCCCGCAGCGATCCTGCTTTCCTTTATTCCGTGCTAGAAGAGGCGATCCGCGCCGGAGCGACCACGTTGAACATCCCCGACACAGTCGGATATGCCACCCCGGACGAGTTCGGAGAATTCATCGCTGGAATTGTACAAAACGTGGCAGGCATCGATGACGTGGTTCTCTCGGTACACTGCCATGATGATCTCGGACTGGCAACCGCCAATTCCCTGGCCGGGATCCAGGCCGGCGCACGTCAGGTTGAGGTGACAATTAACGGCATTGGGGAACGTGCTGGGAATACTTCTCTGGAAGAGGTCGTGATGAGCCTACAAACTCGCCATCCCCTCTTTGGCTTGAAAACCGGCATCGATACCACCCTCATCTCGCGGACGAGTAAGCTGGTGAGCAAGTACACGGGGATGGTCGTGGCACCCAACAAGGCGATCGTGGGCGCGAACGCCTTCGCGCACGAAGCCGGCATCCATCAAGACGGTATGTTGAAAAACAACAAGACGTACGAAATCATGCGCCCTGAGACCGTGGGGTTGAACCAGAGCCGCCTCGTCCTTGGCAAGCATTCCGGCCGGCACGCATTTCGAGTTCGCATGGAAGAACTTGGCTACGATCTCGATGATGACGGTCTGGAGAGATCGTTCCGGCGGTTTAAATCCCTGGCCGACAAGAAGAAGAAGGTCACCGATGCGGATATTGAAGCGCTCGTCGCCGATGAACTGTACCAACCACCGGAATTTTTCTCCTTGGATGGCTTGCAAGTCGCATGCGGAACGATGGGGATGCCCACCGCGACTGTTCGCGTGCGGAGACCTGATGACGTCTTGCAGGTCGAGGCTGCGATCGGGACAGGACCGGTGGACGCCGCCTACAAAGCGATTGACCAAATTATCGGGAGCTCCTATGCCCTGCTTGAATTCTCCGTGCACGCCGTTACGGAAGGCATCGATGCGCAGGGAGAAGTCACAGTACGTATTCAGAAGCAGCGGGAAGATTCTATGAAGCCGCTCGATAATCCTCTCGATTCGCGCACTTTCGGCGGTTATGGAGCGGACACTGACATCATCGTCGCCAGTGTGAAAGCCTACCTTGCTGCCATTAACAAACTCATCGGAGCATCTGGCGAGATAGGGGAACACGCTGGCGCTTCCGAGATCCGCGCTCCACAAGCATCACCTCTTGTCAAAGACGGACAGTTGCATGAGTGATCAGAACACTGGAAGGATGAACAAAGATCCTCAGTCGAAACCATCCGCAACACTATTAACCAAAATCTGGCACAGTCATATCGTTTCCCAGATGCCCGGCCAACCCGCAGTGCTCTATGCCGATCAACATCTCGTGCATGAAGTGACTTCCCCCCAGGCCTTTTCCACACTGCGAGAGCGAGGATTGAAAGTCCGCCGGCCGGATCTAATCCTGGCCGCCATGGACCACTCCATTCCAACAGCAGAGGTCGACCTGAAGATTAACGACCCCGCGGCCTCAGCGCAGCTGAAGCAGCTTGAAACCAACTGCCAGGAGTTCGGTATTCGGCTGTTGGCGACGGATTCCGCCCAGCGCGGCATCGTGCATGTGGTGGGACCTGAATTAGGGCTCACACGGCCCGGGATGACAATCGTTTGTGGAGATAGCCATACATCGACCCATGGTGCATTCGGTGCGCTCGCGTTCGGGATCGGGACGACTGAGGTCGCACACGTCCTGGCAACGCAATGCCTGCTGCAATCCAAACCCAAGTCCTTTGAGGTCCGGGTGGATGGCACGCTTAAGCCAGGCGTGACCGGGAAGGATCTCATCCTCGCCTTGTTGGCGAAAATCGGTATCCAGGGAGGTGTCGGCCATGTATTCGAGTACTGCGGCTCTGCAATCCGGGCATTGGGGATGGAAGCCCGCATGACAGTGTGCAACATGTCCATCGAAGCCGGTGCACGGGCGGGCATGATCGCACCCGATGATGACACATTCGAGTATCTTGCCGGCCGGGAATTCACCCCCGCGGGCGCCGACTGGGAGAGAGCGATCGAGGAATGGAGAAAACTCCCCACTGATGAGGGCGCGGTTCATGACCGCTCAATCGTCCTCGATGGTTCCAGCATCGAACCGATGATCACGTTCGGCACGAACCCCGGTATGGTGATTCCCATCCTGGCTGCGGTCCCCGAACCCGATGAGATCAGTGATTTGAGCCAACGTGTACTGTTGGAGAAAGCGCTCACCTATATGGATCTCCCCCCTGGAAAGCCCCTGCTCGGGCGAAAGATCGACGTCGTTTTCATTGGATCATGCACCAATTCCCGAATCACCGACCTTCGGGTGGCCGCTCAATTATTCAAGGACCGGAAAGTCGCGGACGATGTTCGCGTACTGATTGTTCCTGGTTCGCAGGCAGTCAAACAGCAGGCCGAAGCGGAAGGGCTGCACCATATCTTCACGTCCGCGGGAGCAGAATGGCGGCAGTCAGGATGTTCGATGTGCATCGCCATGAATGGAGACCAGATCCTCCCCGGGCAGTATGCCATCAGTACCACCAACCGCAACTTCGAGGGCCGGCAAGGGCCAGGCGGACGGACCTTCCTGGCTTCACCACTCACTGCAGCTGCAGCAGCCATAACCGGGCGGGTCACAGATGCACGGACGCTGCTCTAAAGACCCGTGTACACCTACATCCAAGGATGCGATATGAAATCCTTCACCAGTCTCACATCTCACTCAGTGCTCCTGCCGCTGAACGATATTGATACCGATCAAATCATCCCGGCCCGCTTTTTGAAGACCACCGGGAAGGATGGATTGGGGAAAGCCCTCTTTGCGAATTGGCGCTACGCTTCCGACGGGACCCCACTGCCAAACTTCGTTCTCAATCAGCCTGATTCTCAAGGAGCGAAAATCCTGGTCGTACTGAGCAATTTCGGCTGCGGCTCATCTCGAGAACATGCGCCATGGGCGCTTATCGATTGGGGGTTCGAAGCTGTTCTCGCCCTCTCGTTTGCCGACATTTTCCGCTCCAATGCGATGAAAAATGGGTTGCTGCCGGTGGAACTCGACCCCGATTTTCTAAGCCAGATCACTTCCGCCCTCGAGGCCGACCTGAATTCACAAATCACGGTCGACCTGCTCGAGCAGACAGTCACTATCCACGGCGGCGCCGCAAGCGTATTTTCGATCGATCCGTTCGCCCGCAAATGCCTGTTGGAGAGCATCGACCAGCTAGCATATCTCCTCTCACTCGACGAGGAAATTACCGCATATGAGGTCGCCCATGACCGAACCTAAGATGATCGAAATCTATGACACTACACTGCGGGATGGCACACAGGGTGAGGGAATCTCCCTCTCCTGTGATGACAAGATCCGCATCGCGCAGAGCCTTGATGCGTTTGGAATCGCATATATCGAGGGCGGCTGGCCGGGATCGAACCCCAAAGACGCTGAATTCTTCGAAAGGGCGAAATCTATTGCCTGGCAGACGGCGCAGATCGTCTCGTTCGGTTCAACTCGCCGAGCGAATACAGCCCCGGAAGATGACGAAAACCTGCGCGCCCTGCTCGAGGCAGAGACCGCGTACTGCACCGTGGTCGGCAAATCCTCGGTCCTGCATGTCCACGAAGTAATCCGCACCACCTTGGAAGAGAATCTGTCCATGATTGTTGACAGCCTGGCATACCTTAAATCCAAAAACCGGCAGGTGATCTACGACGCCGAGCACTTTTTTGACGCCTTCAAGGTCGATCCAGCCTATGCTCTTGAGACACTGCGCGCCGCGGTCGCTGGCGGCGCCCGGATGCTGGTGCTTTGCGACACAAACGGCGGATCCATGCCGGATGAGATTTTCACCATTGTCCAAGCTGTGCGCGAGAAGATGGATTTCCCGCTTAGAATTCACGCTCACAACGACAGTGAATGTGCAGTCGCAAACAGCCTTGCTGCAGTGCGCGCTGGCGCAGTCCATGTGCAGGGAACAATCAACGGTTACGGTGAACGCTGCGGGAACGGCAATCTTTCCACGATTATCCCAAACTTGGAGTTGAAACTGGGGCTTCGAGCCGTGCCCAAAGGAAAACTGGTCGAGCTTACAGATATCTCACATTTCGTTTCCGAGATCGCCAATCTGCTGCCAGACGAACACATGGCCTATGTCGGGAAGAGTGCCTTCGCCCATAAGGGTGGCATTCACGTTGCCGCAATGCGCAGGAATGCCGATTCTTACCAGCATATCGAACCCACCCTGGTGGGCAACCAGATGCGGGTGGTTGTCAGCGAACTTTCCGGGCGCGGCAATCTGCTGAGCAAGGCAGAGGAGTTCGGATTGGACACAGCTGACCCGTCTACTATGACCGCCGTCTTGGAGGAGATCAAAGCATTGGAGGCGAAAGGGTTTTCCTTCGAGGCTGCAGAGGCTTCAGTGGCGATGATGATTCGAAGGAACTCACCGGGATATCGCCCTGCCTTCGAGTTGATCGACTACACGGTCACGGTCGAGCACCGCGACCGGCGCGGCATGGTCGCCGAAGCGACGGTGAAGATTACCGTAGACGGCGAAGTCCTGCACACAGCCGCAGACGGGAATGGCCCAGTCAATGCACTGGATACCGCACTGCGAAAAGCGCTCGCGCCCATTTATCCCTCAATCGACGATTTTCAACTCGTGGATTACAAAGTTCGTATTCTCAATGGCAATCGCGGTACCAAGGCCACGACACGAGTACTGATCGATACCCGCAACGGCCATCAATATTGGAGTACTGTCGGTGCCTCCGCGAATATCATCGAAGCTTCCTGGTTTGCTCTTGCAGACAGCATCGAATATGGCTTAACCGTCGCTGCAAAGTGATCTGACCGATGAGTGAGACCTACCGCTTCGATCAAGGAAGAAGAATGAGGTGAAATGAAAGTTAAAATCTTGCTCCTGCCCGGCGATGGCATCGGGCCAGAGGTCATCGATCAAGCTCGAATAGTTCTCGATACCATCGCCGAAAAGTTCAACCACGAATTCTCATTTTCTGAGCAGCTCATCGGCGGTTGTGCGATCGACGCCGTCGGCGACCCCCTTCCTGCCAATACACTCACCGCATGCCGGGACGCGGACGCGATCCTGCTCGGCGCAGTGGGTGGACCAAAATGGGACGATCCGCTGGCTCCTGTTAGACCCGAGCAGGGGCTCTTGCGCCTGCGCAAAGAGTTGGGTTTATATGCCAACCTGCGTCCGGTGTGCCCTTTCCCAGCCCTGGGACACATCTCCTGCCTGAAAACGGACCGGATCGAGAATGTCGACATCATGATCGTTCGCGAGTTGACCGGCGGTTTATATTTCGGCCAGCCCAGTTTGCGGGAGGAAGTTGAAGGGCAGCTGAGAGCCATCGATACCCTCGAGTACTCAGAGGCTGAAATCCGGCGCATTCTCCGAACAGCATTTCGAATTGCCGGGGAAAGGCAAGGGTTAGTTACTTCAGTGGATAAGGCAAACGTACTTGAGACATCGCGCTTATGGCGGCAACTGGCGCAAGAAACCGCAGAAGAATTCCCTGACGTCATCCTCGAGCACCAGCTGGTGGATTCGGCCGCCGTGCGGCTAATCCAGGCAGCGGAGACGTTCGATGTGTTAGTCACCGAGAACATGTTCGGTGATATTTTAAGCGATGAAGCTTCCGTCTTAGTCGGATCACTAGGCATGATGCCCAGTGCTTCCATCGGGGATGGAAGACCCGGTGTCTACGAACCCGTGCACGGATCTGCCCCAGACATAGCCGAGAAATATATTGCCAATCCCATCGGCGCAATTCTTAGTGCCGCTATGCTTTTACGATACTCATTAAATTTAGAAGCGGAAGCGCAGAAGGTCGAGCAAGCCGTCGAGATTGCCATTGTGGATGGGGCAAGGACGGCAGATCTTAAAAAGGGACCGGCAATGTCCACGAAGGAAATGGGCGACGCCATTCGGGCTCACGTCTAACAAAGAGCACCTCCTTAGGAAACACGCAATCCGCACTTCACTCAACTGAAGGAGACATCATGGCAGGAACAAATGCTCTCATATGGATGGATGGTGAACTGGTACCACACAACGAAGCGACGGTGCACTTTCTATCCCCTGCTCTACACTATGGTCTAGCAGCTTTCGAGGGCATACGATGCTACGAATCCGATCAGGGACCGGCAGTGTTCCGACTTCAAGAACATCTAGAACGTTTCATGGATTCGGCGCTCATTTTCGGGATCTTAGATTTCCCCTACACCCTAGGTGAATTACGTCGCGCCGTGCATGATGTCATCTCCGCTAATAAATTGAAATCTTGCTACATCCGGCCCTTGATCTATATGGCCGATGGTCCGCTGGGATTGAACCTGGACGAGATGGAACCGGCAATTGGCATCGCCGTGTGGGAGTGGGGGACATTCCTGGGAGAGGAAGCTCTCGAAAAAGGCGCCCGTTTACAAGTCTCATCTTTCACACGTCATCACCCTAATGTGTCGATGACCAAGGCCAAGATATCGGGTAACTATGCCAACTCCGTCATGGCGAAGACGCTTGCAGCTCGAGCGGGTTTTGACGAAGCTGTCATGCTTGATCCGTCCGGTTTTGTTGCTGAATGTACTGGCGAGAATATATTCCTCGTCCGTGATAGCACAATCTATACCCCGCCTCGGGCGACAATTCTGGAAGGGATAACTCGCGCTTCAATTATTACCATCGCGAGGGATTTGGGGTATGAAGTCATCGAAGAAACGGTTTCCCGCGATCAGCTCTACATCGCGGATGAGATATTTCTATCGGGCACGGCGGCGGAATGCGTGGCGGTGAGCGAGATTGATTACCGACCAATCGGGAGCGGAAGTATGGGTCAGATTACTCGAGAGATCCAACAGACCTTTTTTAAGACGGTGCGAGGCGCTGGTGCTCGTTCTAATGAGTGGCTCGATCCAATCGAATCTCGTTAACTAATCCTTCTCTTTGGCTCTTCACCTTGCTCAACTGCCGCTTCAATCCAGAATCAACCGCGCTCGTTTAAAACGGACCATCGCTGCCACGAGCAACGCCAGATCCAACACAACCAACACGGCTATGACGATGAGAATGATGTGCGTGGGATTGGCAGCCTCCACCAGTTCTTTGAGAAGTGCCTTGCCATTGGGCACCACGTTAAGCAGCAAGAGCGGGATCATTTGCAGAAGCACGAGAGGAAACAGGGTAGCAGTCATCAGGCTCTGTTGAGCCTCCTGCACTGTTGCCGCTCCCAGTGAAATGAGGACGCCGAGGCCGGCCATGAGGCTTGCCAAGAGCAGGCTTAAAGCTACGTTGGCCAGAACCATGATCGGGGTATAGAACAATACCTTACCATCCCAGTGGGTGACGTTTACCATCACCAGGCTCACGAGGAGAAGCATCAGCGTGATCCCCCATGCATAACCCACTGACACGGCGACCTTGCCGAACAGGATGGCCCGGTCTGTCAAACGGCTAGCCAGCAATGTCTCCAGTGTGTGCCGTTCCCGCTCACCAGCGAATGATTCGGGAATCGTCATCCCCACCATCATCATAGGGATAAATACAGAGGCCAGAAGCGACCAAGGTCCCTCCACCAGGGCGCGTCCGATTTGTAAGGGAAGATAAATACCCAGCATAACCATGGGGATTAGAAAACCCATCACGGCCTTGGTTCGACTACCCCGGGAACGGAGCAGCCCTTTCCTTTCCTTCCACATCACAGTCAAGATATCGGCGATCATCTCTCTTCCTCCATCAAGGTCAAGAAAACTTCTTCCAGGCTGGCCCTGCCTCGATGAACCTCTTCCACCTGAACGCCTGCGCTCACCATTTGGCTGACCAATGACGCAGTGTCCATGCCTTCACCTACATTAATAATCAGGCGCTCGTTTTGCATTTCAGCGACAACTACATCCTGGTGCGCTCGCAGCAGGTTCAGTACGTTGTCATCGAACCCACGACCCAAGATCTCCAGGCCAGGGCCGGCGGTGCGGGCGCGTAACTCATCGGGGTGGCCAATCGCCACCAGCTCGCCCTCACGAATCACAGCTACCTGACTGCACAACCTCTCTGCCTCAACCATGTTGTGGGTGGTCAAAAAGACCGTCACCCCTTCGCGCTCGGCCAGGGCTTCCAGATCGTCGCGGACTGCCGTCGCAGCGACCACATCGAGGCCAGCTGTCGGTTCGTCCAGAAAGACCAGCGGCGGACGGTGAAGCATGACCCGGGCTAGAGCTAGCTTCTGCTTCATCCCTTTGCTCCACGTCCCTACCCGCTCTTTTCGTCGCTCCCACATCCCCATGTGGGTGAGCAGTTCTTTGATACGAGTCCGCCGTTCGGTCGCCTGCAAACGCGAGATCCGACCGTAGAACTCCAAGTTGTCCTCGGCGCTCAATTGCTCGTAGAGACCGTGGTGTTCGAGGAGGGCTCCAGTATGGGTGCGAACCTCGTTAGCTTGGGTACGGGTATCGAAGCCCAGTACCTCGGCTCGCCCGCTTGTCGGCTCCAGCAGGCCCAGCAGCAGATTGATGGTGGTGGTCTTGCCCGCGCCGTTGGGACCCAGAAAGCCGAAGATGATGCCGGAAGGCACTTCCAAAGAGAGGTCGTCCACGGCTCTCACCGTCTCGAAATCGCGGGTGATATTCTCGGTGCGAATAGCTATCTCAGTCATACTAGATCCTTCTCTCGTATTTTGTGATCCGGCTTTATCGCTCGCGTGGCGATGAAAGTCGACATGTAGTTCGTGAGCAGATCTTTTTCGTCTTCAGGGTAAGCGTCCTCGAAAAAACTGGTGAGCAGAAAGCCAGCGTCGAGCTGCCCACCAATTTGATCCTCAAGAGTGTGGCTGAACTCAAGAGGCGTTTCCGTTTCGATATATCGCTGTCTTTCCTCCGCGGTGAGGCTGGCCAAATCAGTGTAAGGGAGTGCATATTTGACCTGGAGGATGCCGGTGCGGTCGGCAAGATCGTAGTCGAAGAGATAGGTCACTGGGTTCGAGAAACCAGTTAGCAGCACACCCCCACGGCGCAAGACACGAAATGCCTCAGCCCACACCGGTTGTATATCGGGGACGAAACAATTGGAGACTGGGTGGACGATGAGATCAAAGCTCTGATCGGAGAACATGGAAAGATCAGCCATGTCACCCTCCACAGTGGTGATGTCGAGCGCGTGCCGCTCGGCTATGAGTCGATCCTGCTCTAACTGCCTGGATGAGTTGTCGAGAACGGATACCTTCGCTCCAGCCGCAGCCAGGATTGGACCTTGCTGCCCTCCACCTGAGGCAAGGCAGAGAACATCGAGACCTTCCAAATCAGGAAACCACGCCCTCGGAACCGGCTTCGATGGCGTTAAGATGATTTCCCATTGTCCTTGTTTTGCGGCGGCGATCACCGCCTCGCTGACCGGAACCGTCCATTTGTTTCCTCGTTCAACTTCTCTGTCCCACGCGAGGCTGTTGTGCTTCCGAATGTCCATATCTATTCTCCAGACATCTTTCTCAACTTCTGGTCTCTTTTAAACTCATAATGCCCTTCTCCCAGATCAGAGATGATAAACCCGCATTCAATCTGGCCACCAACCAGGATGTTGGGGTACGGCGTCATCTCGGTCTACTCTTCGTGACAACCCTCGAGTCGTATCCACTTTCCTACTCAAGAGCCATCATCTGGTTAAGTTCTTCCTCAGTAAACCATCTACCAGCTGCCATAACGCCGCGAATATCCTTGATATTGGCGACGTCTGCCAATGGATTGTTATTCACCAAGATTAGATCCGCCCGTTTTCCCACCTCGATTGTCCCAAAGTTGCCATCCCCGACCATCGCTTCGATGACTTCCGCAGCGTTTACCGTGCCTGTTGCAATGGCCTCATAGGGTGAAAACCCATTTTCTATCAGGATCCGCAGCTCATCATGGATGGAAAACCCAGGGACAACCGCCATGATTCCTGAGTCGGTCCCTAACAAGAGCGGAACCCCCGCTTGGTGCAATTCGGTGAGCAGTCAACGATCGATGCCGTATTTATAAACCGCCAGATGTTCGATCCCACTAAATTTAAGTTGATGTTTCTCTTCTCCAATCCGGAGAAGATCAAGATAGGCCGTAGGGATAAAGCCGATCTCGGGGCGGGCGAGGAAGGCATCCAACTCAAACAGCTTATGCTGAATGACATCGTCGACCACCATGGTGGTACATATTGGAGGACCATATGTGCGCAACTCCTTGAGGATATGCTGCATGGTCTCTGCATGTAGATGGGCAAACTCAGCTTCATTAAAACCTGAAGCGAAATCGAATTGCCCCATGGCTGAATTGATTAGATAGCTCAGCCATGCATCAGGGGTAAGTTGCTGCTTCCGATCATATTCGATGAACGCGAACAGCAGCTCCTCAACATGGGCAATCTCGTCCATGCCGGCGGCCAAAATGTTCTCCAGCCCAATGGCATAAGGCACATGACCCGCGCTGTACATCTCGAGTTCCTTAGCTGTTGTCAGAGCCTCGCGTGCGTCCTGCGGAGACAGGTAAGAATAGAGCTTCAGGAAATCGAAACCGAGC
>DAOUDJ010000135.1:0-1832 GCA_034430795.1 Anaerolineales bacterium
TGTCGTTAAGGGACATTAACATAAATTCAACATAACATGTTTCCAACGAACTGGAGTAAACCAAGATGTAGATAACAACAGTACTGAACCAGGTTACGGACAAAATCAGCTGCCATGAGTATGTGAGTATGGTGGCCAAAATTTTAATCGCTACACCGACCACAACCCTCTGCGATGTTTGTCGGGATGGCCGCACAAGCTCTGCGCATCCGGCTCGTCATTCCCGAATGTCCGTCGCCCAAGAACTCCTTCGTGGCTCCATATGGCGCCAAGGTTAACGCATATGTTCGTTGCCATACCTTCAGTTCCTTCAAAACCAGTTCGTCATCAGTGCTAAGTTTTCAGTTTCTCGCTATCAGTACTCAGTTGATGGTTCTTTGTTTTATTCGAAAAGTCGTGATCATGCGTTTGATCTCGCTGAGTTTTGCGAGAAGCCTGACAGCGTGATCCTTGCGTAGCTGATCCAGATCAGATGCCAAAATCAAATGGTATTCCAACTCACACCCCGAACCTATCGCAATCTGTAAAAACCGGCTGAGATCTCCCTCACTACGATCACACCCTTCAGCAATATTCGCAGGAACCGAAGCTGCCGATCTGCGGAAGTGACTTACCAGGCCGAAGCGTCCTGACTTCGGGAAATTCGCTGTCTTTTTGTAAACTTCAAGTACAAGCTGGTGTGAACGCGGCCAGATTTGAAGATTGCGAAAATCGCGCATGATACCAGTTCCTTAGACCTGGCGTAGCTGGCATAAGCGTTTAGCTTTGATCCGTCAACTGTGCTGCGTATCCGACAAACCGTTGTGCAGCGCGCATAGATTGCCTTGCCGCGGTTTCCGAGAATGACCCCCGGTAATCTGCTTCTTCGCGAAGTGCTCGCGCATCCTCAAGCTCTGCAAGGACCGCTTCGTCAAGACGTCCGGGCTGCACATAGAGTTCACGCAGGGCAATCGCCAGACAGCGATGGCTCTTCTCTCGATATCCACTTTGATAGACCAAAGCCCTGGCGATATGAAACATGGCATAGTACGCTTGCACAGTGGCCCACTTAAAACTTCCGCGCTTAATACTCGCCTCCGCTTCCGACAGATCCTGGCGGGCAACAAGTATTTCTTTGGCTACGATTTGAGGGTCGCCATCAACCCTAGAGAGCCCTCCGCGCTCGATGCATTTTCTGAAGTCTGGACTCTGGTCAGGCATCGGCATCCTGGAGAAGAATGAGCCCCTGCTGGACCTGGGTGAAGAAAGTAGGATCTTCGCGCTTAAGGACAGCGAGTTCCTGTTCTGAAACAATCACTGCCTGAATTTGTCGGCCATCCAATGCATGGTTTAAAACAGCTCGTACCGATTTTCTATTCGAGGCAACGATGAAAAGGTCGAGATCACTCCCAGCCGTGTCGAGACCCTTGGCGGCGCTGCCAAAGAGCACCACCCTCCGGGCCATGGGCCGTAATTGGTCTACTACGGGCTTAAGGTTGAGCGCTGTCTCCCAAATTTTGAATTGACGGGCAACCTGATCAGCCGGGTCAGCTGAGTAGAACCTCGTCCGTCCCCTGCTCTCACAATCGATAAAGCCGCTCTTCGCCAGATCACGAACCGCCACATTGACCGCACTGCGGCCCACGCCTGTCGCCGAGACGATTTCCGCCTCCATAAAGGAGACCCCGAGGTTCTTAGCCAGGTATCTATATACCCTGGCGTGGGAGGTGCCAAGAAGTTTGTCTATGGCCATTGTTCAATCCATCTGATCGGATAGTAATCCATTTGGATGGATTATATTCCATCCTATTGGAACAAGCAAGCGGGGAACAGGATTCAAGTACAGGCATCAG
>DAOUDJ010000136.1:0-18453 GCA_034430795.1 Anaerolineales bacterium
TTTCACCCGGATTTTAGTTCCGAGTAATGCATCTTACAAGAACTGAGATCGCATGACAAGTTGTAATAGTGACTGTCAGGCTCACACCGTGCCGCGCCGGTTACGGTGCGGTGTAACTTGAAGGTCCTCAGTTTCCCACGCTTCACTCTGGACAGGCGAATCCGATAATGATGCTCTGGAGGGGTTCTGTAGAATGAAACCAGGGTCGATCTTTCCTATCAGGATTTCAGGCCCGTGATCGTATCGCTCAGATTATTTTCTGGCACATTTTCTCGAACGGATGTACATTTTCAGCCATCAAAGGACTCCAACATCAATAATGAGACCTAATAGGACAGGATCCGTCGCACGGCGAAATGTACTCGGGGGAATTGTCAATGACTACTGCCGGCTTGCCGCATGATCCATCCGGATGAGGTTTTTCCATACTACCCCCCTTCTTCGGATTCGAACTCGAGATCTCTGGATCATTGGTTAGAACCAAGAATTGCACTTAGTAGTTGAATCCAGTAGGTTTTCCAGATTCTCTCCTCGGTAATTACGTGACGTAGTCTCTCACCAGTTCAAGAGTTATCAAAAAGCTGTTCTTGAAATATAATGACGTAACTATCTCTACTTGGAGGGTTTTTTCATGCAAGAAAAAGAAAGTAAGTCAAACATCCCAGGACCCAAAGCGCGGAGTTACCTCGATCGCGATCGGGAAGTCATATCTCCCTCATACACTCGTGTATATCCCTTTGTGATGGATCATGGCAAAGGGTCGGAAGTGTGGGATGTGGATGGTAATCGCTTCATCGATTTTGCTGCGGGCATTGCTGTAACATCGACGGGCCACTCCCATCCAAAGGTTACAAAAGCGATTAAAGAGCAAGCAGACCTCTTCCTTCACATGAGTGGGACAGATTTTTATTACCCACAACAGATTGAATTAGCTGAGAAGCTGGCAGAAATCGCGCCGATGAGCGGAGCGAAAGGCATATTTTTTACTAATTCTGGTGCGGAAAGCGTCGAGGCCGCGCTTAAGCTTGCACTCCATCAAACGGGTCGACCTCATTTCATCGCGTTCTATGGTGCTTTTCATGGTCGTACAATGGGGGCACTGTCCTTCACGGCCAGCAAGCCGATTCAAAGGGCTGGTTTCTCGCCTTTTACATCGGAAGTGACTCATGTCCCATTCTCAAACGCTTACCGGTGTCCTCATCATAGGGATGAATCTGAATGCAGGAAGAACTGCATTTGTGTTGATTACATTGAGGAGACTGTATTAAATAAAAAAGTGTCACCCAACCAGGTAGCTGCGATAATAGTTGAACCCATCCAGGGGGAGGGAGGGTATATCTTTCCTGAAGACAATTTCTTGCCCAAGCTACGCGAACTTTGTGACAAGCACGATATTTTGCTTATAGCCGATGAGATCCAGACAGGGATTGGGCGAACAGGGAAATGGTTTGCAGTTGAGCATTGGGGGGTTGAGCCAGATATCGTATGTGTTGCGAAGGGCTTGGCGAGTGGAATGCCGCTGGGGGCAATGATTGCCCGGAGCGAGATTATGAAGTGGGGTCCTGGTACCCATGCAAGCACTTTTGGAGGTAATCCTCTCTCCTGTGCTGCTGCTCTGGCTACATTAGAGCTTGTCGAGGATGAGTTCATGGAGAACGCGGCGCGAATGGGGGAAGTCTTCATAAACGAATTAAAGAAAATCCAGAAGCGGCACCCGTCTATTATACGAGTTGAAGGAAAAGGTCTGATGGTTGTTGCAGAGCTTGCAAAGCATCCGGTATCCAAAGAACCAGATCCTGAACTACGGGATGATGTAGTTCAACGAGCCTTCAAGAAGGGCGTATTACTTCTCGGTTGTGGGCCAAGCGCGGTCCGCTTCGTACCCCCACTCAGTATTCCTGAGGAGCTTATCGGGGAAGGCTTGGCGATTTTTGAAGATGCGCTTGGAGAAGCCGAAGAAGCGCGAGTTTAAAAGTCTGATTGCTAGCCTAGATAATTGTTATCACAATCACGGGATCGATGTGTTCTATTTGACTGGAGTGACACGCTCATGCGTGCCTCTCCAGTATTCTCCTTATAGCCAGACGATGAAGCGATCACCGCGAGAATCTAGTTAGGACATCACTGGCACGATTTATCTTTATAATCAACACGTCTGAACGGCTTCTAAGGTGCTCTTGTCAGGGCTTATCGTAGATTAAGACTCAACGGGTTTGGTCCACCGATCACCCTTTGGTCCATAGGGTTTTTTCTGGTTACCAATAGTGCGACCGAGCAAGCGTCCTTATTTGAACTCTTGTTTTGTGATTTCCACGATCCTTTTCGTAATCGACCGGGCCAGCAATTCGCCCTTTTCTCTCGATGAATAGGTTGCCTTATAAAATGAGCCGGATTTGGTGATGGTGTCTTTGGGAGGCGGGAAAATCAAATAGGGCACTTTTCGCGCGCTTTCGTCATCGACGATCTTATCCTCCCTAACCAGGTCAGGAGCGAAATACTGCATAAGTGCTGTCTCGCTAATACCCGCATGTTCTGTATCCCAACCCGGGAACCCCACTCCTTTGAATACTTCGTCGAGTATATCTTGTGCGATAAGGTCCCACCATGACACAATCAAGACATGCGCACCTGACTGTTCTCGGAAGAAGAGCTCCACAGCTTCTGCTGCGAAAGCCACGTTCTCGTAGTGACCGTTGAGAACAAGGTATTTCCTTGCTCCGTGATGATATGTGCACCGAAGAATATCGAGAATAATATTTATCAGGGTTGTTCCGTCTAAGCTCGTGGTACCAGGATATTCTTGCCCTCCTCCGCCAGGAAGAGGTTTATAGCCATAGGCGATGTGCGGAAATACAATTGATTCAATTTCCTTGTCCACCATTAACGCCAAACTTCGTGGAATGACAACGTCAACATTCAGCGGCAAGTGAGGTCCGTGTTGTTCCAGTGCGCCTAGGGGCAAAATGACAATCCTCTTTCCGATCTCCTCTTCGTATTCCTGCCAGGTCAAATTTTCAGCTAACATGGTTTTGCTCCTGTATGAGGTATTCATCATTCCGGTGAGTGTCATTCGTGCGTCCCCCCCCTTTTTTTTCTAGCCTCTTGCAAAGCCCCCCGATCTCGACGCAGCAGTAAGCTCAAGAGCGAAGGCTTATCCGATCTCACCAATGATAGTTGTCACCCCTTACTCTTGTTTCTTTTCCTTTCAATCGGTCAAACTCTCAAGGATACAACGTATTCTAGGGAATCTAGATTATGTATGATGCAAGTAAAGGGTTTGACAAGTGTAATCGTATTATATATTATATATAAAATCCGTATTGCATGGAAATGCAAATCTTGCGGGAGTCTTTATATCCCAGGAATTCGTTATACAACAAAATGATATGTTAAATGAATTGAAGCCTCTTGCCCACAAGCATAATTCGTTGTCGGAGTTAGCGCATGAGGCGATCCGGGAAAGGATTCTATCTGGCGACTTCAAGCCGGGAGATTGGCTTCGGCAAGAGGAATTATCTCAACAGCTTGGTGTCAGCCATACGCCGGTGCGGGAGGCATTGGATCGACTTGTAGCAGATGGGCTGGCCGAACGGGTGCCACACAAAGGGGTTCGTGTCTCCACCATTGATGAAAATGATATAGCTGAGGTTTATTGTCTCCGGCTGTTGTTTGAACCCATCGTTATCCGTTTGACTGCCATAAATATCTCGGAAGAGCAACTGGAAAACCTTGAGACCATCGTAGACCAAGCGGAAAAAATGACTTCGCTGGATGATATGCCTCCTCGAAGGCAATTGAACAGGGAATTCCACGGCATGATCTGCAAGGCTTGTGGGAGTGAAATGCTTGAGCGTCTGTGTGAGATCGTATGGAACAGGTTTCCAGATTGGATGTTCTATGAAGGCCTTTACCGTCATCCAAAATCTTTGAAGCCACGGCTTGAACGGGAGATTAAGGAGCATCGAGCTTTGCTCGATGCGATCGCTAAAAGGAATGTCAATCTCGCAGAGCAGATAACCGCGAGCCATATCAAGGGTATGAAAGAGGATCTAATTGAGGTTTTTGAGATCACCAGCCACATCATCGAAGAGAAGCAACAACAGATGGGGCTCTGACTGATGTGTTATCTGGAAGCTTGTATTCAGATTCAGAGATGTGAAAAGGAGAATACTGAGAGATAAGAACACATTGAAGAAGGAAAGGATCAATGTTTGATTTATAGGCGAAGAGGGGAAACATATTGAATGTCATACGGTTTGATCCAGGCAAGAGGGAATCCGATTAGTCTTAGCACGATTCATATCACGTCAAAGCTCCTGATCAACTTAATATTTTGAAGGCCATACTTATCTTTGGAACCTCGGAGAGAATAATATGTCGGGCGAAAAACAGAAGACAGTCGTCAATTCCTGGAATGAATGGGACCCACTGAAACATGTGATTATCGGTCGGGTAGACGGGACCATGATCCAAGCCCCTGAGATTGCCGTTCAACGAGATTGGCTTGAAGACGGTTTCCCCTTGGGTAAATACGGTGCTTACCCCAAGGAAATGCAGGAGAAGGCCAACGAACAGTTGGACAATTTCGCCAAAATTCTTGAAAGCCGCGGCATTCGGGTGGACCGACCCACCCCTATTGACTTTAGTCAGGCAGTACGGACCCCTGACTGGGAACAAGAGACGATGTTTGGCTGTGGACCCATTCGGGATATTCTGCTTACAGTCGGCAATGAAATTCTGGAAGCCACGATGTCGTACCGCAGCCGCTGGTTTGAGTTTCTTTGCTACCGGCCATTGTTCGAACAGTACTTCAAGGAAGATCCAAATTTTCGTTTCGAGGCGGCGCCTAAGCCACGTCTAACGGAACACTCTTATAAGAAAGACTGGTGGAAGCAATGGAACTCAATGACCGAAGAAGAGCAATTTAAGCGCGCGGAAAAGGGCGACTGGATACCCACCGAAAAGGAACTATTGTTTGATGCTGCTGATGTTGTCCGCTTCGGAAAGGACCTTATCGTCCAGAAATCAATGGTTACGAATGATGCTGGTATTGACTGGTTGCGCCGCCACTTTCCTAATCATCGAATCCATAAGGTAGGCCGCAGGGAACTCCTTCCGTGGCATTTAGACTCGACCCTCGTTCCTCTTCGCCCCGGCTTCGCGCTTATCAATCCGACGCGCCCCCCTCTTGGGGAGGAGGAATGGAAATTCTTTGAGAAGAATGACTGGGAACTTGTGGAAACCCCGAAAACGGTTCTTAAGAAGAAAAGGCCGTATGACTTCTGCAGTTGGTGGCTGAATATGAACACTCTTGTACTCGATACGAAGACCGTTTGTGTTGAAGCCAGTGAAACCCCTGTTATGGAGTTGCTCGATAAGCATGGATTTGAAGTCGTCCCAGTCCCGTTCTATGAAGTATCACCATTCGGCGGTGGACTTCACTGCTGTACGGCAGATGTATACCGGGAAGGGACCCTTGAGGATTACTTCCCCAAGCAGGTAGAGGGATTCTAATTCTTCTGATCGCGGTTAAGGAAACCCCTTTAATCTCGATTGGAGGAAACAAGGAGAGGTCAGAAGAAAGAAGGCGGGCTTGTGGAAATTGCATCTCGCGATGAGAAGCGAAGCAGGTTTGACACACCCGTCCACCAGATGGCATCGCCTCAAAGTCCGACATTCTTTACTAGGTGACCTACATTTCCCGTGAAAAGCCAGAGAGAAGGTCGCCAAACAAGTTGCGGATCATATCGCGGAGATTGCGCGAAGAGAATTATATCGTGACCAAATCAGCACATTGCAGCCCGGAGCGAAAGGAGAAGCTATGATAGGCGAGCAAGTCGCCATTTAAGTATAGACACTGATTCGAAGCGGAATTCATTACCATCTAGAAGAGGAGATTGATATGAAAAGGCATGTAAGCTTTCTATTTGCCATTCTAACCCTGCTTGCGCTTGTGCTCTCGGCGTGCGGACAAGCGGCTACTGAAGCTCCTGCTGAGGAGAAAACGAAGGTTGCCGTGATGTTCCCGGGGGTAGTTACGGACCAGTCGTGGAATCAGTTCGGTTACGAAGGTCTCGTGCAAGCGCAGGAGGAGTGTGGAGTCACAATTGCTTACAGTGAGGACGTCAGCCAAGATGAGCAGATTGAGGTCTTGCGCAACTACGCTGCCGAAGGTTATGACATCATCATCGGCCATGGCGGCGAATACGCGGACTCGATTGGTATCGTAGGCGAGGAATACCCAGATCTCCAGTTCGGTGTGGCGGATGGGGATCCAATGGCCGACAACGTAAGCGCCACCACGCTGAGCTTCCGGCAGATGGGCTATATGGCGGGGATCATGGCTTGCGAAATGACTGAGACAGACCATGTGGCCTACGTAGTGGGAGAGATTCTTGGAGCTACTGACGATGGCGCAGATGGGTTCACGCGTGGTGTGGAAACCTGCGGCAGAGATATTGAGATCACTTACATAGCCACCGGAGACTGGGCGGATGTGGCCAAGGCGCGCGAGGCGGGCCTGGCATTGATTGACGATGGCGTGGACGTACTGTGGCACATGTTGGATACCGCGGATGCAGGCCTCATCTCCGCCGCGGAGGATGAGGCCGTGTGGGCGATTGGCCTCTACCGAGATTCGAGCTCGCTTGGACCCAATGCTGTCCTCGGCAGTACGTTGGGGTCGCCTGGATTGATGATCAAAGAATTGGCCTGTGGAAGGGGGATAAACCGAGAAGTAGTTTACGTAACTGTGAACACCCCCGGTGGGATCGATATACACATGACAGACTTGACACCAGAGGATGTGCAACAGAAAGTCAACGAGGCACTGGAGCAGATGAGGTCGGGAGAACTCGATATAGAACCATAGGAGCAAAACCTATTGTGTCGAGGTGAATGCCCCACGCCGACAAGATTTCGGTGTGGGGCATAGCTTGGCTTGGAGGTATTGCGGGTGGGTCAAACCGACGAAATCGCATTGCGAATGGTGGGGATAACCAAGCGATTCCCAGGTGTTCTGGCGAACGACAATATTACGCTCGAGGTGAGGGCTGGGGAAGTACTTGGCTTGTTGGGTGAGAATGGTGCAGGCAAGACCACTCTCATGAACATCCTTTACGGTCTTCACCAGCCGGACAGCGGAAGAATTTCCATTCATGACCAAGAGGTTAGCATAACCTCACCGCGGGTGGCTGTCGATCTTGGCATTGGAATGGTCCATCAGCATTTCATGCTGGTAGACAACCTATCTGCTCTAGAGAACATCATATTAGGTATTCCACAAGAGCGCCCGTACATGCTCAACTTGGATTCGGCTCGTGACCGTTTCAAAGAGCTGACCAGTGAGTACGGTCTCGGTCTCGATCCCTCAACCCCGGTCTGGCAGCTTTCGGTGGGAGACCGGCAGTGGCTGGAGATTCTCAAGTTACTTTATCGGGGTTCACGTATATTAATCTTTGACGAGCCCACATCCGTCCTTGCAGCTTCTCAAGTAGAGAAGCTATTTAAAACCATACGACGTATGGCAGATGAAAGATGTTCGATCGTCTTTATCAGTCATAAGCTCAAGGAAATGAAAGGGATTGCCGATCGGGTTACAGTGCTGCGAGATGGTCACGTTGTTGGCACGGTAGACCCCAGAGAAACCTCGCCCATCGAAATGGCGCAGTTGATGGTCGGGCGAGATGTCTTCCTTGATAGGCGACCGCGACCTCCCTCAAAGGCAAAGAAAGAAGTACTGGTCGTTAGAAGCCTATGCTGCAATAACGACCGCGGTGTTCCGGCGATTAGAGATATGAGCCTGACGGTGCATGCAGGAGAGATCGTCGGAGTTGCCGGGGTATCTGGGAATGGGCAGCGAGAATTGGCTGAATGCATTGTGGGTTTGCGCCGACCCATAGAGGGCACTATCCGAATCAACGAAAAACTCATTACGGGAGTCCCTCACGAGCCATCGTTGGTGGGCTACATCCCGGAAGACCGGCGCAAGACGGGTCTGGTTGTCGATTTTACCGTAGAAGAGAACCTGATCCTCAAAACGTTTGGCAATCCCCCTTTTACAAAGCGGGGCATCCTGCAATGGAGTGAAATAGGGGACAGGGCAAAGACCCTCATTCAGAACTACGAAATTAAAACACCGCACCCCGCAATCCCACTTCGTCACTTGTCCGGTGGGCACCAACAAAGAGTTGTAGTAGCACGTGAGTTAAGCGCTGAGCCTGCACTGCTGGTCGCCTCTCAGCCGACGAGGGGCTTGGATGTTGCCTCGGTAGAGACCGTCCACAAGATGCTGCTTCAAGAGCGAAACCGCGGGGCTGCTGTGCTTTTCATTTCAACGGAATTGACGGAAGTATTGACCGTCAGCGACCGTATCATCGTCTTTTTCAGAGGTGAGATCATGGGAGAGTTGAATGCAGAGGCCGCGGATGTCAACCTGATAGGGGAGATGATGTTAGGTTATGGTGAGCGTACACAACAAGTAGTGTGAGGGAGCGTATGAAGGAGCGAGAAACAATCGAACTGCCTGGCCTGGGAGGACTTGTATTTTCTATTACGAGGCCAATCCTTGCCATCTTCCTAGCCTTGATGGTTTCCGCCGGACTGATCTTGGCGACAGGTGCAAATCCGATTGAAGCGTATGTCGCTCTGCTTAAAGGATCATTCGGAAGCGTCGCTGCGTTGGCCAACACAGGCGTACGAGCCGCGCCTCTGATTCTCGGGGGGCTCGCCGTTGGTCTCGGTTTCAAGGCTGGTTTGTGGAATATTGGGGGTGAGGGACAAATCTACTTAGGTGCAGCAGCCACAGCCGCCGTGGGTATTATCCCGCTTCCGGTGCCTGCTTGGCTTCACCTATCCCTCGCCGTTATAGCAGGATTCGTCGGTGGTGCTCTTTGGATGCTTATGCCCGCCTTTCTCCGCGCCTTTCGGGGTGTGAATGAAGTGTGTACCACCCTCATGCTGAATTATGTAGCCGTTTATCTTGTCAGTTGGCTTCTGCATGAGCCCAGTCCAATGGCTGTGAAGGGTGCCAACTTTCCTATGTCTCCACTCATTTTGCCCAGTGCACGCCTACCCATTCTAGTGAAGGGGACAAGCCTGCACGCTGGTCTCATCTTGGCGCTTTTCCTTGGCGTGGCCACGCACTTTGTGCTGCGCAACACCCCATTTGGCTTTCGGACCAAGATGATCGGGAAAAATCCCGAGGCGGCACGCTACGCAGGGATTGGCGTTGCACGGCATATTTTCCTTGTCCTGCTAATTTGTGGTGGGATAGCTGGCCTGGCGGGAGCTGGTGAGGTCCTGGGGCTGAAACTTAGACTATTTGATTACTTCGTACACTTTGTTGGGTACGAGGGGCTTGCCCTCGCAATCTTGGCCAATGGCAATCCGCTGGGGATAATCGTCGGAGGTATCTTCTTTGGAAGCCTAAAAGCGGGTGCAAGTAATATGCAGATCGTGACCGGTATCGAAGCCTCTATGGCGCTGATTATCCAGGCATTGACGGTCGTGTTTGTTGTAGCTATTGGGTTCGGCGATCGAGGACGCCTCACCCGGCAGAAGAAGAAATTGCGCGCACAGGAGAGCGGAGCACATGGACGCGAACTCCATAATTAACTGGCTTGAGGCGAGCTTGCGCTTGGCAGCTCCGCTAATGCTGGTCAGCGTAGGTGCAGTTTATACAGAGCGAGTCGGTATCGTCAATATTGGTATGGAAGGTATGATGCTAGCCGGCGCGCTTGCATCGGTCGCCGCGAGTTTCCTTACGGGGAATGTTTACATAGCCGCGATCTGTGCAATGATGATTGGCGGACTTTTAGCTCTAATGCATGCTTACCTCACTGTGTCCCGTCGTGCTAGCCAGCTTATCTCTGGTCTATCGATAAATCTTCTCGCTCTCGGATTGACAAATTTCGGATATGCCCGGTTGTTTCGAACGGAGAGGTTTCGCGCACCCACGTTTCCTGTTTTGAGCCCACCTGAATGGCACGATGTGCCTTTCTTCGGACCAGTGATATTCGCTCAACCCGTAATTGTCTGGGCCGCGTTTATATTGCCACTGGTGTCCGTATGGGCTCTTTATCGAACGAGCTGGGGGCTTAATATTCGAGCTACGGGAGAAAATCCTCATGCTGTCGCAAGCGCTGGGTTGCCGGTGCATTGGCATAAGTATACGGGGGTGATTCTCAGCGGTGTATTCGCCGGGTTGGGTGGATGCGCCCTCGCACTGACCGGGCTGGGGTATTTTGCACCCAACATGACGGCTGGGCGGGCATTCGTTGTCCTCGCTGCACTTGTCGTCGGTAAATGGAATCCGATAGCAGTCGCAGCAGCTTGCCTGCTCTTTGGAGCAACGGATGCTCTACAACTACGGCTCCAAACCTTTGGGGTTGCCATTCCATATCAATTCCTTTTGATGGCCCCTTACTTGCTGACCATCGCTGCGCTTGCTGGGCTCGTGGGGAAAACAGTGGTGCCGAAGACCCTTGGAATACCCTATGATCCGGAAAGTAACTGAGCTGCTTGATTTACATCTCTTTTAGAAATTCACAAACAATGCCTAACGGTCACTTGCTCGTCGAGTAGAACGCGAGAATCGCGCATCAATTACTTGCGAGATCAATTGTCCTAGAAAATGATTCGTCTGTGCTCAGCGGGCGTTCGGTTAATTTGCTTGAATGCCTGCGGTGAAATAAGCATACTTAAGAGGTTGAGACAGACATGCGGATCTTCGCCGCGCGCATAACCTGCATGAGATGGATGGGGCATCCGGTGTGCTAAAAGCACCTGGGCCATTTCAGACCCATTCTTGTACAGATGTTACGTTCTCAATGAAGGGGATCCTCCTTAAATATAGAGCCGCGGAACACGGGCACTAATGCCGCACGTCACCTCGTAATTGATGGCATTCCATCGCTGAGCAACCTCCTCAGCGGAGATCTGCATTTCTCCTTGCCGGCCTATTAACACGACTTCATCACCGACCTCGGCTTCAGGCACACTATCGAGCTGAACCAGGCATTGATCCATACTTACCCGACCCACGACAGGCACTTCTCGACCTCGGATGAGTACTTTATTCCCCTCAATACTCCTTAGACCGTCAGCGTATCCTATGGGTAGTGTCCCAATGTGCTCGTTTCGCTGCGTGATATATACATGGCCATAGCTCAATCCGCGTCCCGGAGGTAACATCTTAATCTGACTCAACTGCGTCTTCCACGCGAGAGCCGGGAAAAAACCCTCAGGCAGAAGACATTCTGGTGAAGAATGAAAACCATACATCGCGGATCCGATCCGAACCAAATCGAGATGGGTTTCGGGATTCACTAAGGTTGCGGCCGAATTCGCGGCATGAACGATGGGAGGACGCAATCCGGCAGATTCCAAACGTGATAGAAGGTCAAGAAATGTCTTAAACTGTTGATTGGTCGTGTCCATTTCCGGCTCATCGGCTCGTGCAAAATTGGTGAACATCCCCTCGAGTTGTACGCCTTCCAACCCATGAGTGAGTCGAACAATATCCTCCACCGCCTCGGGTTGAGCCCCAAGAAGACCCATTCCGGTATCGACTCTGATGTGTACTTTGGACTTCCGCCCCATTGCCTGGGCGGATATCATTATTTCCTGGATTTGTTCCTCGTTCCAGAATGTCAGCGAGATGTCCTGTTCGATGGCCTCCGACAGCCTGGCGCTCGGTGTAAATCCCAATACAAGAAGCGGACAGTTCAACCCGGATTGGCGTAATATAATTGCTTCCTCAACTTGAGATACAGCGCACCAAGTTGCGCCACCTCGAAGAGCGCTCTCTGCAACGGGCATTGCACCGTGGCCATACCCGTTTGCCTTGACTACAGCCATTACATCGCTCTTTGTGATGTGCGTGATAAGACGGATGTTTTTTTCAATAGCATTGAGATCGGTTTCGACCCAAGATGTATACAAATCTTTCGGTTCCATCTCTATCTCCTGCATCCAGACTACCTTTCGAGGAACGTAGATTCAACTTACCCGTGTAACCACCCTAAGTGCTTGGCCTAACGGTCCAAGCCCCCCGATACAGGATTCGCCTGCCCTGGCGGGGTTGCCTAGGGAACTCACGCCGCACCGGTAACGGTGCAAGACAGAGTCCGCCTACCCTGCCTGTACTTGGTGTGAAGGTACAGGTGGCGGTCCATGCCAGGGAATCCTAACCCCGCTATCTGAGACGGAAAAGCACCTGAAGAGATGCGGTTCTCTTTAATAAAGAACTAAACGCTTGGCAGATTCTGAGCCAAAACAGGAATAAAGTTCCTGAATCTGCTGTAGAAACTGTGATGTGCAGGCCAAGCGTGGTATGGCGTGGAAATTCGCCAACTCAGCGTACTCTTACAGTAAATGAGTATCCCGGATCCTACGACGTGATTAATCCAGAATCTGTTCGATGAAAGCTTTTGTTCTCGATTTCTTAGGGTTGGCGAATAATTCTTTTGGGGACGCTTCTTCAACGATCCTACCATCGGCCAAGAAGACCATCCTGTCCGCTGCGGCTTTGGCAAAACCCATCTCGTGAGAGACGACTACCATCGTCATGCCCTCTTTCGCTAGATCCAGCATGACGTCTAACACTTCTTTAATCATCTCTGCATCCAAGGCGGAGGTTGGTTCGTCGAAAAGCATGATCTTGGGGTTCATAGCCAGAGCTCTTGCGATAGCGACACGCTGTTTCTGGCCGCCAGAGAGCTGCGCAGGATAAGCATCGACTTTCTCAGGTATACCAACTCTCTCTAGAAGTTTTAAAGCAACCTGTTCCGCCTCCTCTTTTGAGCGCTTGCGTACGATCTCCTGGGCTATGGTCACGTTCTCTTTAACTGTCAAGTGGGGAAAAAGGTTGAAAAGTTGAAATACGATTCCTACCTCAGCTCGTACCATATCCAGGTTGACTTTGGCGTCGGTGACTGAGATGCCATCGACGATGATCCGACCGCTATCAGGCGCCTCCAGGCGATTGATGCTGCGGAGAAGGGTGCTTTTCCCCCCACCGCTGGGGCCGAAGATGAAGCATACCTCCGCCTTCTTCACCCTTAGGCTGACATCCACTAAGGCTTTGGTCTTCCCAAAGCTTTTGTAGACATGGTCGATGATGATGATATCGCCATCAGTAGTTGACGAATCGACTATTTGAGATGGAGGCTCCTGGTGAGCATTATTCTTCTTCAATGGCCATTCTCCTCTCTATCAACTTAACAACAAGGGATAGGCTGAGAGTCAGAATGAGGTAGAGAAAGGCAACCGAATTCCAAGTCTCGAAGGTGCGGAATGTTCGAGCCCGATTGAGCTTGCCCAGATGGGTCAGCTCCCGAACCGCCAGAACCGATACCAGGGATGAGTCTTTCACCATGGAGATGAAGTCATTGCCGAAGGGGGGTAGGACGCGGCGAATCGCTTGGGGTAAGATTATGTGGCGCATCGCCTGATAGTAGTTCATCCCCAGCCCACGAGCAGCTTCCATTTGTCCTCTCCCGATGGAGAGGATCCCCGCACGGAAGACTTCAGCCTCAAAAGCACCGTAAGCGAAGGCCATCCCCACAATCGCTCTGGTCATCATATCCACATCCTGGATGTGAAGGTTGGACATGGATTTGGCCAGTCCAATTAGAGGGGTAATAGCCAGGTTCTGGAGTATGGCGGTACCCAACTGATTGATGACCTGGACGCCAAAGGGTGTCACCACAAAGGCGAAGTAGATAAGCATGACCAGGATCGGGATGCCCCTCACCACCTCGACATAAAGAGTGGAGAGATTGTAGAAAAGGATATTCTTCGAAACTCTTCCCAACCCGGCGATAAGCCCCAGAAGCAGTGCTATGCCGAAGGATACGATGCTAATTATTAAAGTGAGTCGAACACCCCCGACGAGAAAGACGAAGGCCTTCTGAAATGGAGTGGACGTAAACAGAAAATAGACGACCAGCGTTCCCGCTAGCAAGATGATTAATCCCCACCAAGGCAGCTCTGATAGCGTTCTGATCCAAGGTTTTCCTGGTTGACGGTGCTCAATTTCACTCGTTGTGGTCATCCGGCGCTCCTTTAGTGCTGGGCGGCGTGAGTTGTGAATAACTGTCAACTACGGGGCGCCATAGGCACCCCGTAGCATGATCTTTACTAGATAATTCCCCCGATCTACTCCGGTGAGCAGGGTCGAAGGAGCCATTCCTCGCAGATCGTATCCATCGACCCGTTGGCGAACATTTCTTGCAAAGCCCAGTTGAAGGGCCCGGTAAGTTCGCTGAGAGGCGGGAAGATGAATGCCAGATACTCGCCACTGGACACAGAGAAGGCAATCCTATATTGACCAGGGTTCTCGCCCATGAAGCCAATGGCTGCGACCTCGTCGATGATGACTGAATCTACTTCACCGGCTTCCAATGCCACCATAGGCAAGTCGAATGTGTCAAAGCTCATGATCCTCTCCTCACCAACGAGCTTAATCGCGGTGATCTCATTGGTGGTCCCGATCTGAGTACCGAGGTTTAGATCTGAGGCGACAAAACTTTCTTCGCTTGCAAGCTCTGGGCGTGTTTCTTCTTCTTTGACTACAACCACCTGGCCGTACTCAATGTAGGGGTCAGAGTAGTCGATTTTCAAAGATCGAGGGAGATTAATGGTGATGCCGTCAAACGCTACGTCATTTTCACCCGCCGCCATCGCCTCGAACAGCCCCTCCCAAGCGGTTTCCACGAAAATTGGCGTACAGTTCAATAGTTCGCAGATAGCGCGCCCCACGTCGTAGTCCCAGCCCACCCCCTCTCCGTCGTCGTCGAGATAATTGAAGGGCGGATAGGCATTCTCAAGCGCGATGCGGACTTCTCGGCCTCCAAGATCCGTCTGTGGTCCAACCAGCGGACACTCTTCACCTACAGGGGTCTCCGCTGGTTGAGCGCAACCAGTCAGGAGAACAATCAAGAACAAAGATATTACAAATTTTTTCTTCATGACTCCTCATCCTCCATGAGTGAGTAAAATCACGAGTTTATCCGGTCAAAGAAGACTAACTTTTCAAAGAACCTCCTTTCATGGTGGAAAGACACAGGACAACAAAGGCTGTATCGATAGGAACGTATGCGTGCCGTTTTATGCTGTAGTATTATATATAATATATAATAATTGCTTGGAAATCGCAAACCCAGAACAAAAACAAGATGTTAAACACGGGTGATCCTTTAACACAAGTTGTAACATATGTCATGGTTCGGAAAAAAACAGCTTCCTGAGATCCTTTTTCATTAAGTGGTGTAAATATAGCGGGTGGGCCAGTGCTTGACAAACTGTTTTAGTAGCTGATAGAAAATTAGTTGTTCGATTGTGTTGTATTCCGTGCGATAGGTAGCGTCCCACAGTTGCCGCGGAAGAAGGGATTGATAAGGATAATTTCGTACTCGCGGACTCTAATTCCGGAGGAGACAAATGGCCTTTAATCTACGAAATAGACACTTCTTGAAGTTGTTAGATTTCTCTCCCGAAGAGATTGGTTTCTTGCTCGGGCTATCCCTTGATTTGAAAAAGGCAAAATACGCCGGATTCGAGCAGCCCAAGTTAACTGGGAAAAATATAGCCCTGATATTTGAAAAGGCCTCAACCCGAACACGATGCGCCTTTGAGACGGCAGCTTACGACCAGGGTGCGCATGTGACCTATCTTGGACCAACGGGTTCGCAACTGGGCACAAAAGAGACCATGAAAGATACGGCCAGGGTTTTAGGCAGGATGTATGACGGAATTGAATACTGGGGTTTTGGGCAGGAAAAAGTGGAAGTGCTGGCGGAATATGCCGGAGTGCCTGTCTGGAACGGCCTTACAAATGAATTCCACCCCACTCAAGTGCTGGCTGATTTGATGACAATGATGGAGCATAGTGATAAGCCGCTCAGTCATATAGCTTTTGCTTATCTGGGCGATGCTCGCAACAACATGGGAAATTCGCTTTTGGTGGGGGCAGCGAAGATGGGGATGGATTATCGGTCCGTGGCCCCAAAGAACCTTCAACCGGATCAGGAATTGATCGACAAAGCACAAGATATAGCGAACCAAACTGGTGCGAAAATAACAATCACCGACGACCTGGATAGTGGAGTTGAATGCTGCGACTTTCTATGCACAGATGTATGGGTTTCCATGGGGGAAGCAGATGAAGTTTGGAAAGACAGAATCGAACTGTTGAAACCCTTTCAAGTCAATTCAGAAGCGATGGAGAAGACAGGCAATCCAAATGTGAAGTTTATGCATTGCCTGCCCGCTTTCCATAATCGCGAAACGGTTATTGGTGAAGATATTTATCAGAAATTCGGATTAGAGGCTATGGAGGTCACTGACGAGGTGTTTGAATCGCCGGCATCCGTTGCCTTCGATGAAGCTGAGAATAGAGTTCATACGATTAAGGCAGTGATGGTAGCAACTCTGGGAAGCTGAACCAACCGACTTACTACATGATGAGGAGAACAATATGTCGAAGAGAAATGTAATTATCATAGGTGCAGCAGGGAGGGATTTCCACAATTTCAATACCTTCTACCGCGGTAATGAGGCGTGCAACGTGGTCGCTTTTACCGCAGCTCAAATTCCGGATATTGAGGGGCGAAAGTACCCGGCCGAATTAGCTGGCGAACTTTATCCTGAAGGTATCCCCATCTTCGCCGAAGAGGATCTTCCCCGGCTTATTAAGGAACTGGAAGCGGATGAGTGCACCTTCTCTTACAGTGATGTCTCGTACCAACATGTAATGGCTGTGAGTGCGATTGTAGAAGCTGCGGGCGCAAGCTTTGTTCTTTTAGGACCCAAGGACACCCAAATCAAGAGCACCAAGCCAGTAATTTCGGTCTGTGCAGTTCGAACCGGCTGCGGCAAAAGCCAAACATCACGGAAGATTATTGAGATCCTGATGGAAAAAGGCCTCAAGGTTGTCGCCATTCGTCATCCTATGCCCTACGGAGACCTCGTTGCTCAAAAGGTGCAGCGATACGCGGAGTTGTCAGATCTTGAGAAGCACAAGTGCACCATAGAAGAGATGGAGGAGTATGAGCCTCATATTGTTCGCGGCAATGTAATCTACGCCGGTGTAGATTATGAAGCTATTCTCCGGGAAGCTGAAAATGACCCCGCTGGCTGCGATGTAATCCTTTGGGATGGTGGCAATAACGATTTCCCATTTTATGTATCCGATCTCCAGGTGGTGTTGGTTGATCCTCATCGCCCAGGTCATGAACTGCGCTATTACCCGGGTGAGGTCACCTTGAGAGCCGCCGATGTAGTAGTCATCAATAAAATGGACAGTGCCGACGCTGCTGGAATCGAAGCAGTTCGGAAGAACATCACTTCTGTGGCCCCCGATGCGGTCGTCGTCGATGCGGCATCGACACTTGACATTGATGATCTATCAATCGTTAAGGGCAAGAAAGTGTTGGTAGTTGAAGATGGCCCTACTCTTACTCATGGCGAAATGAAAATTGGGGCGGGCGTAGTCGCTGCCCAGAAGTTTGGTGCCGCAGAACTCGTGGATCCACGTCCGTATACTGTTGGAAGGCTTTCGGAGACCTTTGAACAATATCCTGATATCGGGACAGTGCTACCGGCAATGGGATATGGCAAACAGCAACTTCAGGATCTCGAGACAACAATTAACAACACTGAATGTGATGCTGTGATAATCGGCACGCCCATCGATCTTAATCGCATCATCAAGATCAAAAAACCCTCCACACGTGTTTACTATAATCTGCAGGAGATCGGACGTCCTGATTTGACGGGAGTCTTGGGCGATTTCATAAAAAAGCACAAATTTGATTTAGTCGCAGATTCAACTCGCAAGCGCAAAACAGAAGAATGAAGGTGAGGTTAGTAGCGTTCCTGCCCTATACCTCAAATGCACTTACTGGGTTGACTCTCCGCGTGTAGGATAATCGAAACTAACGCTCGCTGGGTTCCAAGCTGTCGAAAATCGCAAGGCCACCCTTGGGAACCTAGCCTGACGGTCCAAGGCCCCCTTTTCAGGGTTAGAACTCACACCGTGCCGCGCCGGTTACGGTGCGGTGTAACCTGAAGGTCCTCAGTTTCCCACGCTTCACTCTGGACAGGCGAATCTGAGCCCCGCTACTTAAGGCACCTGAAGAGGGTGCCTTTTCTCTTCCAAGCCCCCTTGTATAGGATTAGAACCCGTATCCTAGGGGTTACGAGCCTAGCTCTTGAGCTCCGAATTTCGGCCCCCTGGACGAAACGTAGACCGTCAGGCTTTTCCGAATCATTGAATTCGTTTTCCTGGACTAAAAAGGAATAGGGTGAACCCTGACATCTGAGAAGACATATGTGCATTCACTGGCAGCTCTTATAAATTCAGCCTGACTCTCTAGGCTCCCGATTACGGGATTCGGACCCGAGATCTCTGGATCCTGAGTTCGAATCCAGAGTAGCACTTCGTGTCTA
>DAOUDJ010000137.1:0-14583 GCA_034430795.1 Anaerolineales bacterium
AACGCCGAGGGTGATGTGCTGCACGAGTTCGTGCCGGATCCAGCGGCGCAGCTTCCGGTGAGCCCGGAAAACATTGCGGCGATCCAAGAGGCGATGGCAAACGTAGTTCAGAAATCCGGGGCAACCGCTTACCGTAAGTTCCTTGGCCTCAACCTCAATGTCGCCGGGAAAACGGGCACAGCCTCTACGGAAGGCAAGCCGCATGCCTGGTTCACAGGTTATACCTACGAGGGAAGAGAGGACAAACCCGATATCGCCATCGCGGTTATCTTGGAGAATCAGGGTGAAGGGTCGGATTGGGCGGCACCGATCTTTCGGCGAATCGTCGAGACGTATTTCAAGGGTCGGCCGCTCGCACTTTTTCCCTGGGAGTCTCGGATCTGGGTTGAGAGGACTCCGGAGCCGGACGAAGAGGCCGAGGAAACTCCGGCGCCATGATAAATGCCTGACGCAGATCTGCTCCCCGGGCTGATTGTTAAAGCCCAATCCGGTATTTTCGACGTTGAAACTGAGCAGGGGGTCATCCCCTCGAAATTGCGTGGCCGGCTCATGAAGGAACGAATGGAGAGCGATGCCGCAGCGCTGGGCGACCGTGTTCAGATTCTCAGACAACCGGAGGGCTTGGCGACGATTGAAGTTGTGGAGGAGCGAGTGCGCGTGCTTTCCCGCCAGTCACCGGGTCGTTCAGGGATCGAACAAGTTCTAGTCGCGAATCCGGACCAAGCCGTCTTCGTCTTCGCGTGCGCCGACCCCGACCCGAACTTCCGAATGCTGGATCGCTTGCTCGTCGTTGCCGAACGAGAAGAAATTCCGGCTTTGATCTGCGCCAATAAGATTGACCTGGTTGTCCCGCGCACTGCCAAGCAGGCCTTCGGCATTTATGCGAAGATCGGCTACCCGGTCCTTTACACCTCCGCCAAGACTGGCAAGGGCGTGCGCGCCGTTTGTAAAGCGCTGCATGGAAAGCTATCTGTTCTGGCGGGTCCCTCAGGCGTGGGAAAAACAAGCCTGCTTAATAAGATACAACCCGGATTGGGATTGCGCACGAGTGAGATCAGCCTTGCCACCGGGAGAGGCCGGCACACGACGGTCGTTCCTGAACTCTTGAAACTTGATGGAGGGGGCTATGTGGCGGATACTCCTGGTTTGAAAGCTTTCGCCTTGTGGGACATCGAGCCAGAAGAGCTCGACGCCTATTTTCCGGAGATCCGGGTGCTGGTATCCGAGTGCGAATTCAGCGATTGCACCCATACCCATGAACCGAAGTGCGCTGTGAGTGCTGCCCTTGAAAAAGGAGAGATCGATCCGGAACGTTACGATTCCTACCTGCGCATGCGTTCTGGAGACTTGGAGTAGATAGTACCCCGGTCCTGTTGCGCCAAACGCGAGAAGTATCTAAGCTTATTCTTAGTTCGTATAGTCAAGAAAGGGGCTCCTCCATCAGGATTCGCCGCGTCCTGCCCTATTGTATTGTATTAATCCTGCTGCTTGGCATCGGGCTCCCTGTGATGGCCCAGAGCGTGTCTGGTCGCTATTACTCTGAGACCGGGCACACACTCGATGCCGAGTTCGTCGAGTACTTCGACCGCCATGGCGGTCTGGGTATTCTCGGCTTCCCCATCACGGATGCTTTCGTGGATTACTGGACGGGATTGGTGATCCAATACACCCAGAATGGTCGGATGGAGCTTTTCCCAGATCCAGCCTCTGATGACATGCAGGTTCGCCTGAAGGAATTGGGAATTTTGTTCGTCGGCGACCGGGCATTGGATGTCGCCGACCCACTCTCCGTCCGATCCAGCGCCGACTGTGAGTTCTACTCGCTTACAGGCCACAGCATCTGCTTCATGTTCCTGGATTTCTACCATGAGCATGGAGGGCCAGAGCTTTTTGGCTACCCAGTATCTGAGTTCACGGTTGAAAATGATCGCTTGGTTCAATACTTCCAGGGATTCCGGTTGGATTGGTACCCTGAAAATCTACCTGGGCAGCAAGTCTTGGTGGCGCCCCTTGGGCGGGTCCACTTTGAGGTGATGGATTACGACGACGACCTCCTGCGACCAAAAGCCCCTAGCAATGCCTTGATGTATGAGGTGGTTGAGCTCAAGCCACATGCTTCTGTGGCAAAACCCATCACCGGGAGTTCAGATACGCAGCTCGTATATGTAGTTGTCCGTGATCAGAATCTCCTTCCGGTCTCTTCTGCAGCAGTGACACTCGTTGCAAATTTCCCTGATGAAGCGCGCACGCTCGTTTTCCCGCCTACCGACGAGGATGGGATCACCCAACTTGAAATTGAATTTGAGGGGCAAAGGCCCGGGGCGCAGGTTGATTTGGACATCTACGTTTCATCAGGAACAGTGCTCACGAGGACGAGCGACTCTTTCCGCATCTGGTGGTGACCCCCGCGTGAATAAGAATGGCGCCCACAAACGTGGGCGTTTTTTTATCCATGGGGTTGTAGGGGCGCACCCAAGTGTGCGCCCGAATTTGAGATCACCTTGATTTAACGTTTGCTGAAGGGCGAGCAACAGGCTCGCCCTACGTTTTGAGACGCGTGTGTTAAACCTCCCGCAGGTTCGAAACCTGCGGGAGGTTGTTGCCTGTCGAAGTAGCGCCCCTCCCACATATAAAGGAGGAGATCGCTTCGTCAATTCGTTCTTCGCATTGACCATGGCGAGAAAGGCTCTGCACCTCCCAATGTAATTTCGAGCGAAGCGAGAAATCCCCAGGAGTTCGCTTTCGCTGGCTCCATCTATGGAAACGAAGGGATTCCTTCCCTTCCGTAGATTCACGCACGATATATTGTGTCGTCTCAGGGATTACTCGTCACTTCAGTCGCTTCGCTCCCTCCGCTCCTCGCAATGACACAGAGAAGGAATCCAGATTAGGTCCTTGCTCGAGAGCCGGGAAACGGCGAAGAACTGAAGGTTGGTAGAATCCTGTCGTGCTGACCCAGGAGGTTCAGATCCGGGCGGAGAAAGCAACGCAAATCCACTCGGTCGCCCATGAAATTTGGAGGAGATTTAATAAAACAAAATATTCAATTGGCTTCAACGATGAGAGAGGAGAGGTTAGAGAGGTCTGAGGACGCGATCCACTCGAAGCTGCTTGAACCACAACGAGGCGCCGCGCGGCATTGACTCGAGAGCTGCTTCCTGCCAGGCACGGATGCCAAGGCCCTGAACCGTTTGTGGTCGATAACCGACAGCTCGCCAGGCGCCAACGTGCTGTGCGAGGTAGGGCGGGAGGAAGAGCAGCGAAGCTTCACTCTGAAGTTCTATAGAAGCGGTCTCAACCTTATCCATCAATGCAGGGATGGCTTCATCAATGGCTAGGCCGGTTACGAAGTAAAGCTCATCGATACGCGTGATCAGGTTCTCGACCTGCCAGCCGGCGATGCCGGCAATCTTGTCATCACGAATAATCAATAGGAAGGCTTTCTCGCCGAAGGCGGCCATGACGTCCTGGCGCGTCATGCGTTTCTTACCGTGGGTGACGTGGGTGATGAAGCGGGCAATGTCATCCGCGTCCTGTGGTCGACCGCGGCGGACGATGAGGTCACCGGGTCTTACAACAGGGGGCTCGGGCAGTAATGGCTCTTCGGGTTTGGGTAGTTTTTCCCATGCCTCTTGGACCTGATCCCAGGTATTTTCAAAAGAGCCGTTATTGCGGATCATAACTTTTGCGGCGCGAAGCTTGAGCGCCTGTGGCGATTGTGCAGCGATCCTCTGCCTTGCAGATGCCTCAGCCATCTTACGTTTATGCATCAAGCGTGCGATTTGCAGTTCAGCCGGCGCATCAACGACCCAGATCGTATCGCAGCCAGCCGCAAGATCTGATTCGAGAAGCTTGATCGCTTCAATTACAACGATGCTTTGCTTCGCCCGGCGGATGAGCAGGTCGACCGCGTGAGCGACGAGGGGATGAACAATCACTTCCAACCGTTCCAGCGCCATCGGATCGGAGAATGCAATCTTCGCTAATTTTTGGCGGTCGATCTGTCCCTCTTCGTCGAGGACCCATTCCCCGAAAGCTCTAAGAACCAGGGGGTAACCAGGAGCGCCCTTTGCTATGGCGCGATGTGCGAGAGCGTCGGCGTCGATACCATAGCCGCCAAGGTGCTCGAGCATCTTGCGTACGACGCTTTTGCCTGTTGCGATATTCCCGGTTAGACCGATGACGTACTTACCCGGCCAACGACTCACTAAACTGCCTCCAATACGCTTTCGTGAAAATGATTTTAGTCTCTGGCAATGAGCTTGTCAAAGAAGTCGATCTTAATGCAACCGTGTTTGATATACCTGTGATCCGACGGCGAGATATAGATCGTTGGGAGGTCCGAGGGTCATGGCGGAGATCTCCTCTTCAAAAGGCTCCTTTGGCATGAATTGCCCCTGGTATACAAGACGCAAACTGTAATGGAACACGCTATTGCTGAGTAGATCGAGGAAGTATAGGGAAGGTTCGGGCGGAGGGGAATAGTCTAGCTCAACGGGAACCGCACCTGGAATCTGCGCAGTCGGCGCCCTCCCCGGCCGCTCGTCTTGGAAATAGGGTTGCGGATCACATTCGACACGTATCCTGCCGCCATCCTCCACTGATCCGGTGAGGGAGCGGCGACAGCGGTCCAGCCGGCCATCCGCATAGAGGACAACTAGTTCGTCATGGGCCATGGCCAGGTCTATGGCCCCTTTAAGCTCGCGCACATCTTCAACGAAGAACATTTCAGGAACACCGCTGAAAAAACCGCCAGCGGCTTCATAGATCCACACCGCGTTCATCACAGGGTCGAGCACATATAGGCTGTCTCCGTAAACATCAATGGCCTGAATGCGGCCCCAGCCGATGTCGGGCGGAGTGAGTTGTGCGATCGCGGGCTGGCGGTCGGGGGCGCAGTAAAGCAGCGTTCCGTCCTCATCAATCGCCACCACGCCTTCCATGCCTAACGCGCCGGGAGCAGGCTGCAGAACGAAGTCAATGGGGGCGGTCAGTTCCTGCGATATTGTCGCAGTGCCCAGGCATTCAAAAGCCGTATCAATCTCATACCCTCGTTCTGGTGCACCCCATGCATGTCGGATGATTTCATGTTTGCCATCGAGAACGTATAGGTCCGTTGCAGAGGCGGCTAGCCCGGTGATCTTGGCGTCGGAGCCGAACCCGCCGCTGACGAGTGGGCGGAAATCGAGTCTCGATACCAGGTTGATGGTATCAAGCGCCAATTGGACTTGCTCACGTAGCGTCTGCGCTTCCGAGCTTGTGCCGTAGGTCTCCGCCAGGCTGAGCATCTTAGCCGCGTTCTCCCACTCGCCGCGTGAAGTCTCATCAAGCTGGAGGGTCTGTGCGGTCATTACGGATGTCCGTGCACGATTAAAATACGACTGGAATTCTTCAGCACGGCCCTTTCTAACGTAGACCAGCGAGGCAATGGTCACAATAATTAATGGGATGGCGATGGCGGTGCCGACAAGCATTTGGCGGGATAACGCATCGGGATGGAGGGGTTCAGAGAAGCCTGGGGCTAAGCGATTAAGGATCTGTGAAAAGAACGTCAGGGTTCGAGCAGTCAAGGATTTCAAGCCGCGGGTAAGCGGGGCGATGTAGCTGCTCAATGGGAATCGGCGTGCGCTTCGTGTGACAGCCCCGAATCGTTCCTGTGCTGATCTTTCCGCTTGCGGTGAAGTTTCACCGGAGGGCGACGCGGACAGGAAGGAAGGTTGGAGGCCGGCTCTGCCGGGCGGCACGATGCGCGCCAGGAGTCCGGTTAAGTCGTAGCTGCTGGCGGCGACGAGGCGATCTATCGCTTGCTCGAGGTCGAGTGTTGCCAGGCCAGAGAGGGTTGCATCGGACCACAGATCACTTGGCGCGGTCGTCAGAATGAGAAGGTCGTTCGGCTGTGATTCGAAGTGATAAAAGCGGATGTGAGGTGCTAGACTGATTCCAAGAGGCCGTTTCGAAGCTTCCTCAGAACTTAGCCGGTTAACCGAGCCTGGGCGCACAAGGATAACCTGCCCTATCCCGCTCTGACCAAAATAGAGATCTTTGCCGCGCAGGACTGCGCTCATCAAGTTACCTTGATAATTGGTAGGTTCAGACTCATCCTGATTAGCGTCTACTAATTGATCGTTTACCAACGCCGCCGCCTCGCGCAGAGCGGATGTTACAGAACCTGGCGTTCCGTAATACGCGTCAGCAGCCATGCGTACAAGATGGTCAAGATATCCAGGCGAAACGGACCGGGAGGATTGCAGCGAGAGATTTAGCAGGAGAAAATCATCTCTGCGCCCGCGGGCAGTCCGTCGCGGTGCGGTTAACGCGAGTGTCCCTGGTGGGGAAGTCAGGCGAGCGCCGCCGCCAGCTATATGAATTAGCGCGATATCTGCTTCGAACATTTGAGCCATAGCATTTATTGTACCGAAACGGGTTCGACGGTGCAATCATAGATGCAAGAATATTGCCGCGGCTGGTACAATCCTAGCCGTTCCGCAAAGATAATCCCATGATGAACATACAGTTCTTTCACTCAGATCAATCCTTCTCTGAGCTATCTGATATTTGGGAAGCGCTTCTTAGCCGCTCCGCTATGAATACGCCATTCCAGAAGCCAGATTATCTGAGCACCTGGTGGTCGACGATGGGAGGCGGTGAGTGGGAAGAGGGAGAACTTTGGCTCGGTGTGGGAAAGAGGGATGATGGGGAGATTGTAGGTATAGCCCCGTTATTTTTTAGTAAAGATCGAGATGGTCGTCCTTCGATCCGCAACGTTGGAAGTGTGGAAGTTTCTGATTATCTGGACTTTATCGTTTCCGAATCAGCCACGGAGGAGTTCGTTGACGCGCTGCTGGGATCCTTAGATGTTGAAGGGCCAGATGGTTGGGAGGTTCTCGATCTTTATAACCTGCCCGAGGGATCACCTACAGTGCAGGCGCTGCAGCGCTCGGCAGAGAAACGCGGGTGGCAAGTGGAAAAGGAGCGGATCTCACCGGTGCCTTTCGTGGCACTTGGGGATAGCTGGGATGCATATCTCCAGGCGCTCAACAGCAAAAAGCGCAAGGAAGTCAAACGCAAACTCAGGCGGGCGGAAGAATATCCGGCGCGCGTCAGTTGGCGAATTGTCGATCGAGATGCACCCATCGAACCCGAGATCGATCTCTTTCTCAAGCTCATGCAGAACGACTCGGAGAAACGGGCGTTTCTGACGGATAGAATGCTGGAATTCTTCCGGCGCCTTGCCCTGACCGCGCATGAGCGAGGTTGGCTTCAACTAGCTTTTCTTGAGGTCGGAGGGAAACCCGCATTTGGCTACCTGAACTTCGATTATGAGGATAAGCTCTGGATTTACAACTCCGGCTTCGATCCCACGCATTATGAACTCTCCCCGGGCTGGGTTTTAATGGCCCATCTTATTCGTTGGGCGATTGACCATGGCCGAACCGAGGTCGATTTCCTGCGCGGCGATGAGAGTTATAAGTACCGCCTCGGAGGCGTCGACCGCCATATCGTCCGTCTGGCAATCGAGCGATAAACCCTGTGTAGAGAGAACGGGACACAAATGCAGAGACGAACCCTCGCAATCCTGGCCGGTCTGCTGGCGGTGATCTTCTGGGGGGCGTCCTTCATCGCCATCAAAATCGCACTTAAGCAATCTCAACCGATCACGCTCATTGTCATTCGATTGGGAATCGGATTATGTGTCTTGGTTCCGATCGCCTGGATGCGTGGTGAACTCGGAGGTCTATCCTTGAAGGATCACGCCCTCATGATCCCGCTGGGGGTGATCGGTGTCACGGGACATCAGTGGTTGCAGGCGGAGGGAATGCTCAGCGCCGGTGCTACCACCGCTTCTTGGCTGGCCGCACTCGCCCCGGCATTTATGGTGATCCTTGCGGGTTTCTTTCTCCAAGAGCGAATTGCTCCTCGTCAGGTGGCGGGCCTTGTTCTAGCACTGTTGGGGGCGCTGCTTGTTGCTGTGAGGAATGATGGGCAGGAGATTGGCCGAGCGGATTGGATTGGTTCGGCATTGCTCTTGGGTTCGGCGGTCGCATGGGCTGCGTTTTCCATCGCCGGAAAGGCCATCGCACAGAGATGCTCACCCCTTCAGGTTGCGGTGTACACAATGACCTGGGGCTGGCTTTCCAGTCTTAGTTTATCGCTGATCAATGGAGACTGGACGGAAGTGTTTATGTTCCAACCCGGTGTATGGTGGGCGTTGATCTTCCTGGGCGTGGCTAGCACGGGTTTCGCGTATGCGCTCTATTTCTTTGCGCTTTCTGGAAGTCAGACGACGACTATTGCCGCGTTGCAATACCTCGAGCCGCTAATCACGCTGGTTATTGCAGTTGTCCTTCTTGGTGAGATTGTTACAAGTATGAGTCTACTCGGGGGCGGACTCATCCTTTTGGGGGTCGCCTGGGTTGAGCGCTCGGGGAGAGCTTAGATTGTTAGGTCTGAGTCGACAAACTGCGCAGAAGGTTTTCTACGGAGACCATGGCCAGAAGCCAAACCACCAGACAACGGCGAGCGCCAGCGCGGTGACGAGGATCAAAATCAAACTGCTGATCGCGGAGGCAAACAGGCATCCGAATTTTGAGCGAGGTGTCTCTTGACGTTTCCCCTTCGGTGCTGCGAGGGCGATCAATGTGATGTTGTCGAGGCCGCCGTGCTCTAGCGCAAGATTAAGCAGGGATTCGGCTGCTTCCTCCACGGGTTTTTCCTTGAGAGCTTGATAAATCTCTAGATCGGTAACCATATCGGTGAGACCGTCTGAACAGAGCAATAAGCGGTCTCCTCGCTTGAGGTGCATCCCTTGGTTCGAGATAGCACGGCTGTCGTTCTCGCCATCCTCCAACGGCATGCGAATATCCGGCTCGGGAAGCTGCTTGCCTCCGATGTGCCGTCTGATGACATGGGCTTGTGGGTGGTCCTTTGCGTCTTCGGGCGAGATAATGTCGTAGTCGATCGCCTCTTGCACCCAGGTGTGATCGATCGAGATCTGGCGTAATCGTCCCTGCCGCAGCAGATAAATGCGGCTGTCCCCGACAGTGACAGTATAGAGGCGCGGTCCAACGATAAGGGCAACTGCCGCTGTTGCTCCCATCCCAGCGAGATCCGAGGACTCGGCTGCACTGGTTGAGACCACGCGGCCAGCCTCAATGATTGCCGATTGGAGGTATGGGAGCGGATCGCCGCTCCGGAACGTTGCAACCCCCTGGGTGATGGTTTCCACTGTTAACTGCGCGGCGGTATCACCTGCCTGGTGGCCACCGATTCCGTCGGCGACGATCGCCAACAGCACCGGCGCTCCGTTCTCTTCAATACGGTAGGCTCTCACGAGGTAGCGATCCTCGTTGACGCTCCTTTTCTTCCCCAGGTGGGTGCGGGCTGCATACGCCATGTGAGATTGTTGGTCAACGATCACGAGAATTATTTCCCTCTGGTTCTAATGGGGCTTCACCCTTGGATTCAAGTTTACAAACGTGGATTATACGACGATGGGAGGAGTTTGGCCGGACGAATTGGAAGAAAGCGCGTCCAAAGTGAACGCGATCGCCGTCGGTTAATAGCAGTCCTTCTTTCGGTATTTCTTCGAAGTTCACCCAGGTGCCGGCGATGGACCCCTGGTCTTTGAGCAAATAGCCGCCGTCAACCTGGCGGATGAGGCGGGCGTGCATCCTTTCGACGGAAGGATCTTCCAGGGGAACAGCAGTGAGCGATGGATCACTGCCGATGAAAATGTCCGTTCCAATCAAGGGGATGCTCTCACCGGTTGATGTGTAAGGTCCCATTGGGTGAAGGAAGGCCTCTGCGGGCTCATCAGGGAGCTCGCGCCGTAATGCAGTTCTCCGATGTGATGTAACCAAAGCCCCTTGGGACTCGGCTTCAGTCGTCTTTGCTGGCCGCCGGCCGTACGTAAGCAGGATGGCTGCCATGATGGTGCCGACGAGCAGGACTCCGAGGGCCAGGAGAAGCGAGCCCAATGCAGGCCGAATGGCCACGAGACCGCGCCGCGGCAATTCAACTTCCAGTTGGACTCTATGGATGTCTGATGCGCTCTCTTGTCCGAAGGAATCTACGACGAAAACCTGTATTGTGTGTTCCTCCGATTGGAGCAAGGGTCGAAGGTCCCAGACCAGACGTTCGTAAGGAGGTGTTTCGTTTTGATATACAACGACGCCGTCCACGAGCAGCTGGCTCAGTGTGAGTTCGCGCGAGAATCCATCCGGGAATGTCTTTACGAATTCCAGCTCGATGGATGTAGGCTGAATTTCATCGAGCGGCGTGGATGGATCATCGGAGCTGCGAAAGATCTCTCCTGGTGGTTGGAGCAAAGTGATTTCTGGAGGTTGAATCTCAAGGACGAAATTCCTGATGGCTGAGGCTGCCTCGGTGTCGTCGATGTTAAGCTGAACTCTAACTTCATGAGGCCCGGAATCAATGATTTGAGAGGTGTAGTTGAGAGAGTACCGAGTCCGTTGGCTGATGATCAAATCGATCAAGCGATCGAGTCCTTCATCAGTGTTAAGCAGGATGAGTTGGCCGCCTGTTTCCTCGGCGATCTGGATCAGGATCTCCACCTCGGGCTGCTCCAGAACATCTTCTTCCCCCAATAATACTGGGAATATCGCCGTCTCGTTGCTGTTAGCGCGTGTGATGATATTCGTTACGGGAATGTCGTGGGGTGGCTTTAACAATGCGGTGAAAAAAACCAGGTAATTCGGCATTCCGGCGTTCGGCGGTCTGTCGGCGGTGAAATCGAGTGCCTGGAATAGAAGCTCGTAGCCGGTCTCCTCGTCGGAGAAGGTTGGTTGGTGATGATCTAACGCGGTTGCGAGGTCGACAGCTGCACTGCTATGGCTTTGAAGCGTGCCATCGACCGCGATCAGACTCAGGTCATCAACACCTACCCGATTGAATTCGGGGCGCCTCCACCAATCCAACAATGCTTGTTGGGCGCGGTCAAAACGTGAGTGTCCCAGGGTGTCTCGGATGCGAAGTCCAAAGTTTGTGTTCAGGGCGAATACGATCCTGCTTCCAACTGTAATTTCTCCGACCTCGACGTCGCTCACCTCCGCATTCTCTTCGAGGACGCGGAAATTAGCGGACGTTAAGCCGAGGAGCCTGTGTCCTCTATCATCTGCCACTTGGGCGAAGAGTGAGACGCGCGGGAAGGACTCAATGTTGGGCTCAGAGAGGCGCAGGCTTATATCTGTTTGCGCCATTGCGGATGGGATAAGACCTGCGGTGAGCAGGGTTAGCAGCAGGAGGATCAAACCGCGCTTGGATGCAGGGGTGAACATGCGGCCATTGTAGCACGGCGGTGATTTTTGGATATTTGGGGGCTTTTCAATTGGTTTACAGATGACCTGCAACCAGCGCTTCCGATTGTATGATGATCATAGATCGGACCGGTGAGGTTATGCGGACATGTCATCTCTCAGACTGAATGACTTGCGGTTTCTAGATACTGGCAACCTTTCAGGAATCGCCCAATGGAAGACGAATCTGGCTGAGCGGTTGATCCGTGCCATTCTCTGTGCTGGTTTCATAGCAGTCCTGGCAGTTGAGGTTTCGCTGCTTATCCATGCTTTGAGAATCTACGGCTGAATTGAGTCGCCAACAATCATGTTCGGCTGAAGCCACTGCTGTATTGATTTGTACAGCACCTTCACAGAATAAACGTGCGCACGTTGCAGTTGGTCTTTGACCGAGGCACATCAAGCATGTAGCAAGGGGCTGCCCCCCAAGGGCAGCCTTTTAGATTAATGATTAACGTTCGGGCGTTGCGAAATGTGCGCTCGATTTTCAATTGACTTTGATAAAAAAACGTACTGACATATGTTTCTCAACACACTGGCGATAGGGGGCTGGTTTTATGTGGAGTGCGGAAGCTCTGCTTCCGGTCTCGGGCGCAGCCTGCGCTTTGAGGTTTGCGCGTATGAACGAATGGATCGACTAGTGCGAAGGTGATGAATCAGTATTTCTGTTCTTCTCCCCCCTGTTGTCCCCCCGGGGGGACGTGGGTGCAGCAGTCTGCCCTCGCAAAGAACTCAGAGAGCAGCGTGGAGCACACCCCCTGACAATGATCGGATATGGCTCAAGGTTTCGAAGGGCCGCCTCTTAGGAACATTTGGCAGTTTCATTTAATGAGTTTAGTGTTTCAATGAAGCGCCATTTGTTGATGGGATTGAACCATCGCAGCTCATTCCCATTCGATCGTTGCCGGCGGCTTGCTGCTGATGTCGTAGACCACCCGGTTGACCCCATCAACTTCGTTGACGATGCGTGTGCTGATCTGGGCGAGAACGGGAGTCGGAATGCGGGCCCAGTCAGCAGTCATGAAGTCATCCGTTGTCACCGCGCGAACGGCGACCGTTTCAGCATAGGTGCGTTGATCACCCATGACGCCAACAGAGCGCACTGGCAATAGCACGGCGAAAGCTTGAGCAATACGACCGCTACCAGCAGGGGGATTTTTGGAATCTGTGAGGGGGCCCACCATTAAGTTCGCCGCATTCAGTTCTTCCATGACGATGCGGTCGGCCTGGCGAATCCAGTCTAAGCGCTCCATGGTGACTCGCCCGAGGCAGCGCACAGCGAGACCTGGACCTGGGAATGGCTGGCGGTAGATGACGTTCTCGGGGAGTCCGATCTCTAACCCGACGGCGCGCACCTCATCTTTAAATAGATAACGAAGCGGTTCGACCAGCTCAAGGGAGAGATCCTCGGGCAGCCCACCCACGTTATGATGCGTTTTAATTCGTTCAGCTACCCGGCGATCAGGGCCGCTTGATTCAACCACATCGGGGTAAATTGTCCCCTGGACCAAGAAATCAGCATCGCCGAATTTTCGAGCCTCTTCCTCGAAGACACGGATGAATTTCTCGCCGATTTTCCGGCGCTTTTCTTCTGGGTCGGTTACAGAATCGAGCGCATCGAGGAAGGTTTCGATGGCATCGATGGATGTTAACTTAGCGCCGAGGACGTCAACAAATGCCTTTGTCACTTGTTCAGGTTCACCGTGACGCATCAGGCCGTTATTGACGAATATACATTGCAGGCGGTTGCCAATCGCCCGATGAACCAACGCGGCGGCGACATAGGAGTCCACGCCTCCACTGACACCGGCGATAGCTTTTCCATCCCCGATCAGCTGATGAATCTGGCGAATCGCATTTTCTGCGATGGATGCCGGCATCCACTCGGGTTTAGCTCGGCAAATGTCCACAACAAAAGTGCGCAGGATTTCGTGACCTTCAGGCGTGTGCTGTACTTCGGGATGGAATTGGATGCCGTAACGATGACTGCTGCTGTCGCCCATTGCGGCAATTGGCGAGTTCTCTGAACGGGCGAAGATGTCGAAGCCGGGCGGCGGGCTTTCGATTCGGTCTTCGTGAGACATCCAGACCTGCTGAAAACCCGTTCTTAGAAGGGGGTTCTCCCGTGTGGTTTCGATCTCGGCCGGACCATATTCTCTTTGGGCAGCAGAGGCGACCTTTCCTCCCAGGGTAAGCGTTAGCGCCTGCATCCCATAGCAAATCCCAAGGATGGGGAGACCGCTCTCGAGGACATAAGCGGGGATCTGAGGCGCATCAGGTTCATATACTGAGGATGGTCCTCCCGAGAGGATGAAGCCGAGAGGATTGTGAGCGAGGACTTCTTGTTCCGGTGTATTGTGTGGGTAGAGTTCGCAATATACATGGGATTCACGGACTCGCCGGGCGATCAGTTGGGCGTACTGTGATCCGAAATCCAGAACCGCGATCGTGTCCATTATGTTGTTAGTCTTCGAACACAATCTTGCCGTCACTCATATCAACAATAACAGCAAGGGCTTTAATGGGGACGTTCAGGTGGGAGAGGATATCGCGTCCGCCCTCAAAGCGCTTCTCGATCAGCGCCCCGATTCCTACGATTTCAGCGCCAGCAGCATGGGCGAGACGGACCAAGCCCATGATCGTCTGGCCTGACGCCAGGAAGTCGTCGATGATCAGGACTTGCTCCCCGCCGCTGAGATATTCCGGAGAGACGATCAACTCGACCGTCCGGCCTTTGGTATGCGATGGCGTGAGGGTCAGGAAGACCTGGTCTGGCATCGTGATCGGTTTGCTCTTGCGAGCGTAGACGACAGGAAGGCCAAGATGATGCGCAGTGGTTAGGGCGGGGGCGATTCCGGAAATCTCTGCTGTGAGGACTTTGGTTGCCCCCACATGTTTAAAGAGTTTTGCCAGCTCCAGCCCGCACGCCTCCATAAGCGCCGGGTCAACCTGATGGTTGATGAAACCGTCGACCTTCAGAATGCCTCCGCCGAGGTTCTGCCCATCTGCGATAATGCGTTGTATTAGTGTATCCATCTTGACTCACCCCGTTCAAATATGGTTTGGGGCATTGTACAACCAGACAACAGGGACGCAAATGCGGTGATCGGTAAGATGGTTTAAAGTGCGGGGGACAGGATGTTCCCGCGCGCTGTTCCCGCGCGCTTGACATAGAACGTATGTTCCGCTAGAATAAGAACAAGTGTGCGATGTTTTCGATGGGGGTTTGATTGTAATCCTGGTGCGGCTGAAAACCTCACAGAGGAGG
>DAOUDJ010000138.1:0-10191 GCA_034430795.1 Anaerolineales bacterium
TCTGACTGGACAGGCATTCATCTACAAGAAGTACGCAGACGAAGGAACGCCCTTCTTCATCTTCCAGGGTACGCCGATGAAGGCAGATGGCGAAACCAGGCCAGATTTGAAACCGGGAGACCGGATCTTCATCCCCACCGCGGCGACCGTGTTGCGGCGGTTCCCCAAGTTATAAGCTAGAGATTGCCGAACCAATCTTATTGGATACAAAAGCAGAACGGGAGCCTGTGCCCGTTCTGCTTTTTTTATGTGAGCTGCTAAACGGTGAAATTATACGGGAGTTCGAAATGACACGACTAATTATTCATAGTCTCCAATTGTCATTTCGAGCGAAGCGAGAAATCCCTGGGCTGTTACTTGTGAGAGCTCTGTAAGTCAGGCGAATAGTTGCAAGCCCTGATTAAGGCTGGAAGCAGAGCTTCCGCAGTCCACAAAAGCAAGCGACTCAGGGCCTCGCTCAAGGGGGATGTGGCTTGAGAGATGTCTGGTAGTTTGGTAAATAGCTTCAGGTCCCGATTAAGACCGGAAGCAGAGCTTCCGCAATCCACAAATGTAAGCGACTCAGGGCCTCACTCCAGGCTGTGAATGACCAACCCGCTGCGTAATTTGGGCTCAAACCAGGTTGTTTTAGGAGGCATGATGTTCCCGGCATCGGCGATGTTGATCAATTGCTGCATGGATACTGGATAAAGGGCGAAAGCCACCTGCATCTCCCCGCTATCTACCCTTCTTTGCAGTTCTCCCAACCCCCTCATACCGCCGACAAAGTCGACACGTTTCGAGGTCCTCAAGTCCATGATATCGAGAATGGGTTCCAACACTGATTTTGAGAGAATCGTGACATCCAAAACGCCGATGGGATCGTTGTCGTCATACGAGCCTTCATTGGCGGCCAACCCATACCACTTTCCATGCAGATACATGCCGAAGGTATGGAGACTTTCCGGCTTGAAAGGCTCGTTCCCCTTCTCCTTCACATCAAACACTTCACGGAGCCGCCCCAGGAATTCCTCGGGTGTCAGGCCATTCAGGTCCACCACCACCCGGTTGTAATCCAGGATGCGTAGCTGATTATCCGGAAAGTGCGCTGCCAGGAAGTAGTTGTACTCCTCGTCCCCGGTGTGATCCGGGTTGTCCTTCTTCTTCTCGATCCCCACCAGCGCGGCTGCAGCCGTGCGATGGTGACCATCGGCAACATAGGTTGCTGGAAGCTCGTTGAACAACTCGATCAAACGCTGAATCTTGCTCTTGTCTGTTATCACCCAGAAATGGTGCCCGATGTCATCCTTGCTTGTGAAATCGTATTCGGCTTCCTGGTTCTCAACGATGTCCTTGATGATTTCATCAATTTCGAGAACGGCGGGGTAAGCGAAGAAGACAGGCTCGATGTTCGCATTCGTGATACGAACGTGCTTCATTCGATCTTCTTCTTTGTCGGGGCGTGTTAATTCATGCTTCTTGATGATCCCGTTCATGTAGTCCTCCACACCCGCACAGCCGACCAGGCCGTATTGCCTGCGGCCATCCATGGTTTGTGCGTAGATGTAGAGGTGCGCTTCGCCGTCCTGCACTAAATACCCTTTCTCTTTAAACGACGCGAAGTTCTCCTTCGCCTTTTCGTAAACCGCCTGGGTATGAATGTCGATGCCCGGATCGAAATCGATTTCGGGTTTCGTGATGTGCAGCAGCGAATGAGGATTTGCCTCCTCTCGGGCTTCTTCCGAGTTCAGCACATCATACGGGCGGCAAGCCAGCTTCTCCACAATATCTTTCGGCGGGCGAAATCCACGGAAAGCTTTTAATATCGCCATAGCACTAATCCCTCACAGATAATCTAAGTATATTGCGCAGAACATGCGAATGTCAGGTTAATACCCTCGTTTATCCCTTTCAAACACCTGAGAAGAGCGAGAGGTCTCCTGATACATCCAATTAGGACTCTCAATCTCCCATGTTGAACTTTATTGCCAGGTTATTTGTTAACCTGGAAGGTATTATCGCCGTTCTCCAGAAAACCCCTTATTTGCGTCATCGCCGCAACGCCGGCATTGATATTCGCCTCGGCAGTCTGGGCGCCCATCTTCTTCGGCGTGAAGAAAAACCTGCCGGAGTATTTTTCTGCAATTGCGTCTTTGCAATCGGGAGCGATATCGGAGATGTAGGCAAAGTCTTCCCGGGCTGCAAACATCCTTAACAGGTCATCTTCGTGAATGACCTCTTTGCGGGCGGTGTTGATCAAAACAGCAGGTTCGGGCATTTGGATCAGGAGGTCATAATTGATGGATGCTTTTGTTTCGTCGTTCGCCGGGATATTTAGGGAGACATAGTTGCAGGTGCTGTACAGTTCTTCCGCGGATTCTAAGCAAACCACATCGTCGCCTTCGATAACATCTTTGGGGATGAAGGGGTCGAAAGCGAATACGTGCATCCCGAAGCCTTTAGCGATGCCGGCGATTAACTTGCCCACATTTCCATATGCATGAAGGCCGAGTTTTTTACCTTTCAACTCTGTGCCTGCTTGACCGTTAAAGCCGTTCCTCGCTAAGTAAACCATCATCCCTAGCGCAAGCTCGGCGACGGCGTTCGAATTCTGGCCCGGCGTATTCATGGCCACGACGCCTTTTTCTGTGGCTGCTTCCAAGTCGATATTGTCATAGCCCGCGCCGGCGCGAACGATGATCTTCAGATCCTTCGCCGCTTCGATGACTTCTCGGGTGGCTTTATCACTCCTGATGATCAGAGCGTCCACATCCGCGACGGCGTCGATAAACTCTCCCTGATCGGTATATTTCTCAAGAAGAACGAATTCGTAGCCAGCCTCACTGGCGATCTTCTCGATTTTTTCAACGGCCTCAGGAATAAATGGTTTTACGGTAGCAACCAGAACTTTCGTCATGTCGGTATCCTTATGATCTTGATATGAAAACCAGCAAGAAAGCTCCCTGGTTTTCGCGTTGTACTAATGCTCTGCTTCGAATTCCTGCATGCAATCCACCAAGGCTTGCACGCTCTCGATAGGAAGGGCGTTGTAGCAGGAAGCGCGGAATCCGCCCACCGACCGATGACCCTTGATGCCGATCATGCCTTTGCCGGCGGCGAACTCCAGGAATGCACCTTCGAGGTCCTTGTATTCCTCGTTCAGAACGAAGCAAATATTCATCCTGGAGCGATCTTCTTTCGCAGCTGTGCCGACGAACAACTTGTTGCGATCGATTTCGTTGTAAAGAAGATCGGCCTTTTCATTCTTGATTTTCTCAATTGCCGGCATGCCACCCTGGTCCTTCAGCCAGATTAGGGTTTGTAGAGCGCTGAACACAGGCATGACCGGAGGTGTGTTGAACATCGAACCTTTTCCGATGTGGGTTCGATAGTCGAGCATCGTTGGAATGTCACGGTCTACCTTTCCGAGAATGTCATCCTTGATGATCACAACTGTTGCTCCTGCCGGTCCCAGGTTCTTCTGATCCCCGGCGTAGATGATCCCGTATCTGGAGATATCGATCGGCCGGCTGAAAATATCGGAGGACATGTCCGCCACAAGGGGCATATCCACATCCAGATCTTCCAGGATCTCAGTCCCTTTAATGGTGTTATTGGTGGTGATGTGGAAATAATCCGCATCCGCAGGGATCTCGTAGCCCTTGGGAATGTAGCTGAAATCCTTGTCCGCGGACGAGGCGACCTCGACCATCTCCCCGAAAAACTTGGCTTCTTTCATAGCCTTCGTAGCCCAGGTCCCTGTGTTCAGGTATGCGGATTTCTTGCCCATTAAGTTGTATGGGACCATGAGAAACTGTGTGCTCGCGCCACCCCCCAGGAACAGCACCGAGTATCCATCCGGGATTTGGAGCAGTTCCTTGATCAGCGCTTGGGCTTCATCCATCACAGCCTGGAACTCTTTGCTGCGGTGTGATATCTCCATGATGGAGAGACCGGTTCCGGCGAAGTCCTTAAGGGCTTCAATTGTTTTATCAATGGTGAATTGAGGCATGATCGAGGGACCTGCGTAGAAATTATGTTTCTTTATCATGTTCTTATCCTCTTCTGAATCTTGGAACGGCAGCGGATAGGTGTAAAAGTGAAGATTATTTCCTTGTTTTCTTGAGTGCGATCTCGCCGCGACTCCTTAAACGAGTTGTGATCGTCAGGTTCATTATAGTAAAGATATGATAAACATAGAATGAGTTTTAGTGTTATTTGGCATATTAAATCAGCCTAAGTGCAACTTGGAGCAATAGGTGAAGTTGTATTATTGTAAATATGAGCCTATAAGGCTATCTGCTTATCATGATGAATCACCCTCAAGCCGAATATGTAAAAATTCGGCTCACCCTCGGAGAATAGGCGGCAGGATGAAACTGTCCTTCATGTGGTAAAGGAGTTGCGCCAGTGTTCTATCCCTACTTCAACACCGCGCTCGAAGACCTTGATCCAGACGTTCATCAACTCATTCAATTGGAAGCAGAAAGGCAGCGGAGGAGGATCATCCTCATCCCCAGCGAGAGCGCCTCTCCTGTGGCCGTTCGGGAAGCATTAGGATCAACCTTTCAGAACATATATGCAGAAGGTTACCCGAATGAAGATACGCGCTGGATGAGTGAAGATGAAATTTTGGATTACCGGACTCGACTGGCATTTTATCGCCGCTACTCCGATCCCCGTTATTACAAAGGGGTCGAATACGCCGATACGGTTGAAGCCCTCGCTCGCCGCCGCTGCGCAGAGGCTTTTGCCACGGACGATTTTTCTGCTGACGACATCTACGTAAACGTGCAGGCGCTGTCGGGCGCTCCGGCGAATAACGCCGTATTTCAAGCGCTGCTGAACCCCGGGGACACCGTGTTGAGCATGGACCTGCTTCACGGAGGACATCTCTCGCATGGTTCGCCGGCCAACCGCTCGGGCAAGTACTTCAATATCATTCCTTACACCATTAACCCCGAGACAGGGCAGATTGATTATGAGGCGATAGAGAAGTTAGCGCTGGAACATCAACCCAGGCTGATCATCGGCGGTTATTCCTCCTACCCATGGGCTGTGGACTGGGAGAAATTCCGATCGATCGCCGATCTCGTCGGCGCCTATTTGCTGGCCGATATCGCCCATGTTGCCGGGCTAGTGATCGCCGGCGAATTCCCCTCACCTTTAGGACATGCCCATGTGATCACCTCCACGACGCATAAATCGCTCTACGGCCCACGCGGGGCGATCATCATGACCACCGCTCCAGAGCTCTCTTCCGCGATCGACATGGCGGTCTTCCCCGGCGAGCAAGGCGGACCGCACGTCAATGTCTACGCGGCGATGTGCCTGATCTTCAAATATGCGCAGTCTGAGGAATTCAATGAACTGCAGCACCAGGTGGTGAAGAACTGCGCCAAACTCGCCGACCACCTGCAATCGCGAGGGTTCGAGATCGCCTACGGCGGCACAAACACCCACCTTATGAACCTGGATTGCAAATCCGTCGTGGGGCCGGATGGGACGCCTCTGTCCGGTGACCAGGCCGCCCGCATCCTGGATTTGGTCGGCATCGTGGTCAATCGCAATACCCTGCCGGGGGACGAGACCGCCTATGATGCTTCCGGCATCCGCATGGGTGCCCCCTGGATAAGTGAGATCGGCTTCAAAGAAAAGCATGTTGCAGAGCTGGCCGACATCATCGCCGATGTCCTCCAGACCACCGTCCCCTGCCGCTTCAAGTGCCGCGATGAAAGCGATATCCGTGGCAAGGTGGATTTCAAGGTGATCGAAGAAGCCAAACTGCGGGTGATCGGTCTGCTAGAGTCGCTTGGATATAAGGCTGAAGCGGACGATACAGGGTACCCCCACTACTACACGATCGACGACCCGCTGGCGAGCAATGGTGAGTGGATCGTCTATGACATCGTCGGTGAGCGGGCGCAGCCGTTTCTAATCTTCGCTCTGACCAGCGATATTGAGGATCTCGATTCCGGGGACAGCCAGGCTACTCGCATGATCACCCCCGAAGGTGAGATTGACGGGACTTTGACCTGTGTGTCAGCCACGGAGTATCGCCTCACGGTACCAAGAGAGAAGGCGAGTTTATCAGCTGCATGGCTGAGGGCGCTCTCGGATGGTTATGTCAGGATCGATGATGATGTCCTAAGGAAGCCGATCGGCCCAGTGTGGGTGCAGGAATCCGATGCTGATCCGTCACCTATCGGTGAGGGCGATCCCATTGGCAAGCACAAACCGTACTTCATTGGCATCGATCGGGTGGATATGGAGGCTGGAGAGGCGCTTCCAGTGTTCACCTGGGAGGAGCCCGAGCGTGAGCAGCCGAGACTTACAGCGCTCAACGCCACCCATCGCCAGATGGGAGCGAAGATGGTTGTCTTCGCCGGGTGGGATATGCCGGTTTGGTATTCGTCGGTTCTCGAAGAGCATCTTGCCGTGCGCCAGGCTGCCGGGCTTTTCGATGTCTCCCACATGGGTGTGTACCAGGCGGAGGGTCCGGACGCAGCCGTCTTTCTCAACAGCGTATGCCCGAATGATATTTGCGGAAACGATATGTACCGTTTGAAAATCGGCAATTCGATGTATACCCAGCTTCTTGATCCGGATGCCAATGTGATTGACGATCTGATCATCTACCGCAGAGACACCGAAAAATATCTGATTGTGGTGAATGCATCCAACGATGATAAAGATTGGGCCTGGCTGAACGCTGTTCGCGAGGGCAAAGTGATGGTCGATCGGGTGCGACCATGGGCAAGGGTATTCGGCCAGGGTGTGACCCTGCGCAACCTGCGCAATCCAAAGGAGGGGGCAGATATGCGCGTGGATATCGCCCTCCAGGGACCGCGCTCACGCGAGATCCTACTCTCCTTGGATTGCGATGAGGCGGCCCGAAAGCGGATTCTCAAACTCGAGCGCACAGAGCTATGCGAGGCCATGATCGGCGGGTTCGATTTGGTCATCTCGCGCACGGGCTATACCGGCGAGGAGATGGCTTTCGAGCTTTTCGTGCACCCCGATAAATCTGTCGATCTTTGGAATGCCTTGCTGCAAGTTGGTGAACCTTTGGGGTTGAAAGCGGTTGGTTCGGGGGCGCGCGACTCGCTGCGCACCGAGGCTGGACTGCCGCTTTATGGGAACGAAATGGGGGGTAAGTTGAATCTGACGGTTGGCGAGGCTGGTTTCCGTACCTTTGTGAAGGGATACAAGCCCTGGTTCATCGGCAGGGATGCGTTTCTGGAGCGTGATGAGGCGCGCCAATCTGAAGTCGTTCGCTTCCGCTTTAATGACAAAGGTGTACGCATGGCGCATTTGGGCGACCCGGTCGTCGATAAACGTGGAAGGACGATCGGCGTGGTCACCAGCTGCGCTGTGGATAGAGACGGCTTCCTGACCGGGCAGGCTTATTTGGGTCTCAAGTGTTCGAAAGTGGGTACCCCGATCTTCATCTTCCAAAGCGCCCCGGAGGTGGCAAGCAAAGCCCCCGCGGATTTAAACGTCGGCGATAAGGTCTCGATCCCCACAGCCGCGACGGTCATCTCGCGCTTTCCAGAGTAGGTTGAAACCATCTCGGGGAGAAATCCTAATGGGGTTGCATAGTGGCCAGGTAAGAGTACGGCACTGCCGTGCCCTTATATTAAACCCAAACGCGTCGAGGGGTTTCCCACAGTGGGGGACCAGATGGGGGAATTAATCCCCCTTGGCTACGGCAAAATGGCATCTTCCCGATTAAATGCCCAGAGCCCCAACCTAAAGGCTGGGGCTCCGGACCTTGGAGGGAGAGTAAGATCTCTCTAGTCTTCTGTTTCGATTAGATTGCGTTGACGATGCCGCTAAAAACGTTACCGATCGCCGGGCCCAACAGAGCCAGGATCACGATAACTACGACGGCGACTAGAACAAGGATCAATGCGTACTCGACCAGACCCTGTCCCTTCTCTTTCGGAGCAAATAACATCATAATACCTCCTTCTAATATGGGGTGCTCATTAGAGCTCCGATACGGCTGAATAACTACCTAACTGCCACCAGAATAACACAATGTGGACTTTCTGAACCTTACAGCCGGCTTGCAGCTTCGAAATTGCCGGCTGGGGCTTCTAGGCCATCGTTCTTGACCTTTCCGGCAGGTCCCGCCATTCCCTGGTCAGGCGGAGGGTATATGGCGAGCGGTGTGGTCAAATAAATCCGAGGATTGACGGGACCAAAGCCGGGATAATCTTGCCGGTACGAGGGATAACGATGGGGTGGTGTGATTGTTACGCCTTACGCGTAAGCCGTTGGTACTAGGTGGGATGTTGCACGCGCTGATCCACGTGCCGGTAAGTTGGCCAACCGGTCGGGTGCCCCCGCCAGAATCATTGCAGGGATTTCTCGGTCGCCGCTGCGCGGCTCACTCGAAATGACATTTATTAATGGAAAACCATTCCCGTCCTTGTCATTGAATGATGGGGGTCGCGCGGGTGCGTTTTTGCACATCCAACGATTTGTAGGGGCCAACCCACGTGTCGGTCCCACGTTGCTTTCACCCGAATAAGGATCTCGTGGAGCTATACCGAGATCCTGCTCGAAGGGGCACTCAGATTGGATGGAGGAGAGCTACATTAATGGGGAGATCTCTTTAAAGGACCAGATTCTCAGCGGCGGCGAGCGCATCGAGCTGGATCTGGTGTATGAGCATGATCGAGTTATGGTGAAAAAGATTGAAGATGGGTGCTTAATAGTTCCTGGGCCGACTGTACAATTTTCTGCATAGTCCCATGATGACCAAACTGCTCGAAGAGTTCGCGAGCTGAGCGCGGAGCATCAAAAGTAACCTTTGGAGAGACCCGGAAGGATCTCGGAAAATAGATGTGTCGGATCATCTGGAAGAATTCCGCCACGGTTTGTCGCTCCTCAGGATTTCTTCCAAGTCTAATGAAAGGGTTGCGCAGGCTGCTTGGGGCGATTAATCCAGAAACGATGGTAATCACCAAGCGAGCTTCTGGAACCTTCTTGAGAAAAAGTTCGATACTTGGTGACCACTTGGTGATGGTGTTTTCGGCACCAGCCATAACGGCTGGGTCTGGTTCGAGATATCCGCGGGGGAAGATAAGCAAGGCTCCCCCAGCCTGCAGTTGGCGAACGGATTGTCGAATTGCGGAAACTCGATCATTCAGCTCATTCGTGGTGAAGATAAAGTTGTCCTTGAGCTTCGACAGCGCTTGGTAGAACGGATAACCTGTTGCTACAATTTTCAGGTCGGATCGTTGTAATCTGGAGGCAATTAGAAGGCTATCAACAGTGCCGGGATGATTTGAAATAAAGAGCACTGGACCGTCTGGAGGGATGTTGTCCTGGCCTACGATCTCGGCGTTTCTAATAAATCTCGGCAATAACTGACGTGAAGCCTCAGGAAACCCGAGGCGGGCGACTGTTTCGTCAAACCCAGATACCACCTCGGCAAAGCGTTTGAAGGGAGGGTTAAGTATTAGACGCAATGGGGATTGCATCCAGCGCTGTTTGAACAAGCCACTGGTCACAATAAAATGGTGCAGTAGTTGGTCGATGAATCCTTCTGCGTTCATATTCGTAAAAGTCGCTACCTAGAGCACCTCTGTCTATCTGTCCCGACTACAGTCACTCCAAGCATACATATATTCCATCTGAAGTTCCGCTCTTTGGATCGAATCGAAGGAGCGCTAATATTTATCTTATCAAGGTTGTGCCGTATTTCACAATAGATAATTGGTTCTAGGGAATTCTCCGGTCGCTGCTGTGCGGCTCTCTCGCAATGACAGATTCTTAACCAATGTCATTCTTGTTACTGTATGCTGGACAAGAAGAGACCGATTAGGTAAAAGAGAGTAAATAGCAACAACCATCTCTCTTCACCCATCGGTCTCTGGCCTGGGAATAACGACCTTGTCATTCTTGCGCTTTGAGCGCTTTCCTCAGACCGTCGCCCAAGCCTGGCGGGTCGCACCGTCCAAAGCGTGCTGCGCTTCGAGCGCCATAACAAGAACCCGGCACCCCGCCATGATTGATGGGCCTCTCGTGAATGCACAAGGAGGTCCTAATGCAAGTATATATCGGAATCGACTGGAGTGAATCCAAACATGATGTGGTGGCGATGAATGCCGCCGGTGCTGTACTGGCACAATTGACCATTCCCCACTCGATCGAAGGCTTTCTGCAGTTGACGGATCTTCAAGAGAAACTGGGTATGCG
>DAOUDJ010000139.1:0-6276 GCA_034430795.1 Anaerolineales bacterium
CATCAAGGTCCAACTGGACCTAGGGAATGATGATCTCATTCTCTACATTCTCAACAACCACTTTACTTCACTCGCCGGTGGGGAAGCGGCGACGGAGCCGCGCAGGGCAGCCCAGTCCGCCTGGAACATCGAGATCATCGGACCGCCTGCGCACCACTGACCCGGATGCACACGTCGTCGTATTGGGTGACCTGAACTCCTTCTACGACTCACTCCCGATAGACGTCCTGCGCGAGTCTGGATTGAGGCATGTATTTGAGCTCTTGCCCGGAGAAGAACGCTACACGTACATCTATCAAGGTGTCGCACAGACCCTCGATCACATCCTGGTTTCTCCCTCACTTTGGGCAGCGCTAGAGGAAGTGTATGTCCTGCACACCAACGCGGACTTCGCAATGACGGATCCCGAAGACGATTCCCCTATCCATAAGTCGGATCATGATCCGGTGATTGTTCATATTGACGGCGCGCGTATTGAGTAATCTCGAGGGAGAGCTGTGTAGCTAATGGAAGGCGAGCGAATTGCTAAAGTATGACTCTGCTATATGGGATTCAGACATCCATAAGCCGGTCACGCGCATCGAGCGCCTGACCGAAAACCATTCCCAGAAAAGCCAGGATGAAAACAGCGGCGAAGCCTACATAGTCCACCCACGCGCCTTGAAAGATGTACGGCAGTACGAACAGGATTGCTAAACCCGCCAGCAACCCAATGACTGTGCCCCTGATTATCTTCGGGAGATCCGTCCAAATCTTCGTGAGAGAAAAAGATTCAAGGCTGTCGCGATGTTTTTTGGCAACGCTTTTCTGAACTTTCTTCTCCTTGACCTTTGGATTGCGAAGTTGGATCTGTCGATCCCGAATTCTGCGCAGGCGCTCTTGCTCATGCTCATTGCTCATATTTGCCTCCGCGTTTCAGCCTTACTGACTAAACAACGATTTCCAGGACTCTATTCTTTTGATTCCCCTCAAGATTGTAGTCAAAAGCACCCTCAGAGCAAGCGCTCCCGGGAGCGTCTATCATTGCAGCACAGCGAGAGAAAAAAACAACTCTTGTTCGATTCGATACGCGCAATTTTGGTTAGTCGGGACTGAACCTTACAGCAAGCCGCCCTGAAAGTGTTACCAATATCTATAGCCATATGTTACCCATATCTTCGCCATTCAGCGGCTGTACTTGTCAGGCAGCAGTTCCATGACCGGCACGTTCACGGGCTCACCCGATCGTAGGATGACGACGCATGCTTCAGGAGAGTAATCGGAGATAAGCTCCCGGCACATCCCACAGGGTGAGACGATCTCCCCCAACTCGTTCACAGCGACGATGGTCTCAATCGAAGTGTCGCCTGCAGTTGCTGCTGCCCCAATGGCGACCGCCTCGGCGCACACTGCGATACGTCCAACATTTGCCTCCACATGCACACCGGTATAAACCCTTCCCGATCTAGTGCGCAGCGCCGCGGCGATGTGATGGCAGCCCTCCTTGAACCTCGCCGCGATCAATTCTCGAGCGATATGGATGAGTTCTTCGTCTACAACTCTTTCCATCTAACTATCCTTTTCAAATAAGGCTTCGCTTTCACCTTATCGACTTTCAAGCCAGAGTTTTATCTAAACGATTATCGATCCTTCAAGCAGGCGCGAGCCGCATTGCCTCTTCTCACGTGGGATTGAATGGATATAGTGCCAGTACATTCGCGATAGCCTTCGTCCGACAAGATTGATTTAACAACCAGCGGGGGCGCCGATTTCGCCGCCCCCGCCACTTTGTTCTGAAAACAAACGCAAACCGAATGGAGAAAAACTCTTACGAGGTCTCCTCCAACGCCTCGGCTGCTGCAGCGTTTAGCTCCGCGAGTAAGCCAGGCTATCCACCGCTTTAACGTAATTCGTGATCCCGATGAAATCGCCGCGCCGTAAACGCCATTTGTGAGCACTGACGAAGAGCGCAAAACCTACAGGGAAAATGCCGAACATGAAGATCAACAGCGTTGCCGGGAAAATCATTAAATACCCGGTCAGGTTCTCGCGGATTCTCCGCTGGCGACTGCCAGGGAGCAATTTCTGTAACCAGCCAGCTCGGGGAAAACCCTTACCAACCCGCTCGGTCGAGCGATCCACCTGCTGCAACGATCCTCCTCAGGGGCGTAGATTACAAGGATGGGTAGAATTATAGGTCAATGTAAAGCACTCGACCAGTGAATTTCATCTATACTCATCTGAGAGAATAATCCCATGACTGATCTCACAAACTCACTCCTTCAGAAGCTTCATGCCCATCGTCTATCGGAGATCGACCTGGGCAATGCTGCACAGCATCCTGCATATGACGGACTCTCCATCCTCAACATCCCAGGCAGCGTATGTAAATGGCTCGGCACTCCGGATCTTCCCCACCCTGGTCTTGATATTCCCGAACTGGATGCGCTTGCGGAGGGGGTTGAGCAAGTCGTGGCCGTCCTCGTGGATGCGGTCGCCCTGCACCGTTTTCTCGATTGGCTCAAGGGTCGCGCGAAGTGCCTTCAACCGCTGGTCGATGATGGTTTTCTGGGCACGATTACTTCTGTCGTCCCCTCGACCACAAGCGCAGCGCTGACAACCTTGTGGACCGGCCGCAGCCCTGCTGAGCACGGCATCCTGGGGTATGAGATCTTCTTAAAAGAGTATGGGCTGGTCGCGAATATGATCAACCACGCGCCGACTGCATTTGACGGTCGTGCGGGACTGCTCTACTCGGCAGGTTTGGATCCGGAAAGCTTCCTGCCCGTCCCAACCTTAGGGCCGCATCTGGCGCAAGCGGATATCGAGCCGCACGCCTTCCTTCATTACAGTATCAGCGGGTCCGGTCTCTCGCGAATGCATTACCGCGACGTCCAACTCCATACATTCGGCGGTTTCGCCGATCTCTGGATTGGCGTGCGCAGGCTCGCCGATCAGCCCATAAGCAAGAAACGTTATATCTGGGTTTATTACGGCGGTGTGGATGGGCTTTCCCACCGCCATGGACCGGATTCTGAACAAGCGCAGGCGGACTTTGCTTCTTTTACTTCTTCGATGATGGAAGACTTCGTCCGCCAGATGAGCGCCGAGGTCGGTGCGAAGACCCTGCTACTGCTCTTTGCCGACCACGGGCAGATCACCACCCCCAAAGACCCCAATTTCGAACTGCGCAACCACCCCGATTTCACCGAGCGGCTTCACATCCTCCCCACTGGGGAAAATCGCCTCGTTTACCTTTACCTGCGTCCCGGCCAAAACGAAGCTGTCAACGAATACCTACAGAAGACGTGGCCAGGGGCCTTTACGACCCTGCCCTCGCACTATGCGCTCAAAGCCGGCTTGTTTGGTCCAGGCCTCCCTGCCCGCTCCTCTCCCGACCGCCTCGGAGATCTCACCGTCCTCACCCACGGGGACTCCTATATGTGGTGGGCGGAGAAGGAGAATCCTCTTATCGGACGGCATGGCGGCCTATCAAGCGAGGAAATGCTCGTGCCGCTCCTGGCAGCCCGCCTGGGTTGACTTGCCGGTCCGCAATCTTCTCGACAGATAAACCACTGGATAAAAAAAACCACCCCCAATTCCTCGATAAAAAGGAGTTGGGGGTGTAAAGACTCTCAACTACGCGTTTCTACGGCGTGATCCCACTCTCCAATTCTGGCAGCGGCAGCAGGAAGGGATTGTCCGCCGGGATCAGCATTACCTGGATGCCCGGCGATAATTTCTGGATGTATTCAAAGGTCAGCAAGTCGGGGTTTCCGCGCAAGGCAGCAGCGAGGAGATCGAGCGCCTCTGCCTCAGCTTTGGCCTCGATGACACGCGCTAGCGCCCGACCTTCGGCCTCGATCACTACCGCATCGGCCTGACCCTTTGCAACTTGCCGCGCCTGCTCGGCCTCCTGCTCGCGCTGCTGGACGACGAAAGCCGCTTGCTGTGCCAGCTGCTCGGCGATCTGTTTCTGTTCAACGGAAGCAGCGTACTCAACGGAGAAAGCAATGTTGCGCAGCACGAATTCATGCAGGATCAAGCCGCCTTCTCCCAGGGACAGCTCCAGTTCGGCCCGGATCATTTCGCTCAGCGCGAATCTCTCCGTGCTGTAAACTTCCTCGATGGCAAACTGCGAGACAGCGTCGCGGATCTTACCTCGGGAAACCGGTCGGATGAGGTTATCGATGTAGTTCCCGTCCCACTTAATGTGCTGGCTGACAACTTTAACGGAGTCGATTGAGAAGATCACGGAGGCGTCTATTTTAACAACCTGACCGTCTGATGTTCGCGCCTCAATCGAGTCGTCGCTCCGGATTGCACCTTCCTCCGGCTCGGTGGACATCGTGTAAGTCTGGCGAAAGATGGGGTAATTGATGACGTTCTCAAGGAAAGGTATGACCCAATTTAAGCCAGGTTGAAGCGGTTCCGGTCGCACACCCCCTTCAGCGACGGTGATAACGACTCCGCGGTCGGTGGGCTGGATGAAGACCAGGCCGGCACTGACGGTTGTAAGGGCCAGAGCGAGCACGATTATACCTATGACGATGACGCCCGCGGCCCGGAAACGCTGCCCGCGAGCAGCGCGTGCGACTGCAAGCCCAATTACGACTAACGCTGCGACCCAAGCCATTGTGGCTAGAGCCGAAAGCAATACTGCGACGTTCATTTACTCCTCCTTAATGCTAATATCTACAATTTAGTGTTACTCTTGGTACCCAAGACAGCTGTGTATTCGGTCCGACCAGATTGTACCACGTAGGATTTTTACCTTCGGACGGTAAGCTGACATGGACCTGCCATCGTCGACTGCGGTTCCTTATCCTTATACATCAGGCGATAACCGTACGGCGTATCGATGCGCCCGCCAGCCAGGGAGTGAATCAATCAAAGCTGAACGCTTTGAAATCACGCCCAACACCCCGAACGTTGTAGATTCTCTCTTACGACTGGGGATCACGCTCAAGGATGATCGTTACCGGACCATCATTCTCGATCTCAACGAGCATATGGGCGCCGAAGACCCCTTTCTGTACCGAAACGCCCAACCCTCCCAGGTGGTCGACGAAATGATCGACAAGCGGTTGGGCGAACTCCGGAGGGGCGGCGTTGATGAAGCTGGGGCGGCGCCCTTTGCGCGTGTCGGCGTAAAGTGTGAACTGCGACACCACGAGCACTTCACCGCCCACATCCTGCACGGATAGATTCGTTTTTCCCTGGTCGTCTTCAAATACTCGCAGGACAGCGCACTTCTCCGCCAACCACTCCGCTTCACTCGCGGTATCGGCTTGTCCAACGCCGATCAGGATAACCAGGCCGCGCTCGATAACGGCAATCGTATCGCCGTCAACCGAAACCCGACCGCGTCGAACGCGCTGAAGGACGGCCTTCATTTATCTATTGCCCCAATGCAAACTCGAAAGCATGGGCAAGGTTCATCCTGTTGAAGTAATACCGATCCATGCTTAGAACACATTTCCAACAAGCTTTGTGAGCTCCCCCTGCTCCACATGCCTGCCTGTGGCAAGCTTGGAATACACAAGTTTATCGTCGACGATGACTTCAAATTTTCCCCCATCCGCAGGGATGAGCTTTATAGAGCCGATTTTAAACTCATAGGCGTTTAAAAGTTCTGCCATCGCACCGATGGCCCGGTCTGTATAGTGTCAAGCTGCGCAATATTCAATCGAGATAGTGACCATTATTCCTCCATGTCATTAGGTGTTTTACTGAAACACTCTACTTTGTCATAGGTTTTGCTACTTAGTGCTGAGGAGTATATCGCATATCGGGAATGCTGTATCTACTTATGTGGAGAGAGTATTTTTCGTAGAAGGAACCCAGGCGCAATGCACCATAAGGATTTCTCGGTTGCCGCTGCGTGGCTCACTCGAAAAGATACGTATGAGTGCAGAGCCTTCCGTGCTCTCGTCATTCTGAGGAGCGCAGCGACGAAGAAACTCGATCATGGCAAGCAACTCATTTCAAATCGAAGAACGAGATGCTTCGCTTCGCTCAGCATGACATTAAGAGGCGGTCATCCAGTGCATAGGGATAGCGCTGTCACAGTATCATCCCGGGGATTACTCAACTCCACCTTCTTATTTCGAAGTAGATCTTGGTCAACGGCAAGAAATGCGCGATAATCTCTCTAAGATCAGGAGGTTCCCTATGCGCCGTTTTTCCAACTTTATCATCGGAGCCGTATGCGGTGCGCTTGTTGGATCCGTCATCGCCATAATGCTTGCCCCCGAATCGGGAGAAAAGCTTCGACAACAGATCCGCGAACGTACC